>CAZWLZ010000260.1:0-5391 GCA_964634505.1 uncultured bacterium
CCCCTACCTCCTGTCGGACGATAAACTAAATCAATTTTTTCCCCCTGCCAAGTTAAATTTTCCCAACTTTTAGGAAATTTTTTTTGATGATAACCCAAAGAAATAGCCACAGGATTCCAAGTATAAAACCTTAAAGTCGGGGGATGATTATTTTGAAGATGTTGGGTATATAACCATTTATCAATCAACATTTGTAAACGTCCATTCGCTTCCATTAAAGGGATTAAACGCCATAAAGTTTTAGTCATAATAAAAAAAAAATTGAAAATTAGTTATCAAAATACCATAACAAACCTAAAATACTTTATACTAAAGGATTAAAATTTATAAAATTATGTTTTCTTCTAGGTAGAAATAATATGTTGAATCCAAACTTAGCAGAAATCGAATTAAGTAAAGAAGAATATGAACGTTACGCACGGCATATTATCTTACCAGAAGTCGGTTTAGAAGGGCAAAAACGGCTCAAAGCAGCTAGTGTATTATGTATTGGGACAGGAGGACTAGGTTCACCTCTTTTATTGTATTTGGCCGCCGCTGGCATTGGGCGTATTGGTATTGTGGATTTTGATATTGTGGATAGTTCAAATTTACAACGTCAAATTATTCATAGTACATCTTGGATAGGTAAACCTAAAATAGAGTCGGCGAAAAATCGTATTTTAGAAATTAATCCTTATTGTCAGGTTGATTTATATGAGACGATGATAACTTCGGAAAATGCTTTAGAGATTATGACTCCTTACGATGTTATTGTTGATGGCACTGATAATTTTCCTACTCGTTATCTTACTAATGATGCTTGTGTTTTACTTAATAAGCCTAATGTCTATGGTTCGATTTTTCGTTTTGAAGGACAAGTGACCGTTTTTAACTACGAGGGGGGGCCTAATTATCGTGATTTGTATCCCGAGCCACCACCACCCGGTATGGTGCCTTCCTGTGCCGAAGGAGGTGTTTTAGGAGTGCTTCCCGGTATCATTGGTACTCTTCAAGCTACCGAAGCTGTTAAAATTATTTTGGGTGCAAAAAATACTTTAAGTGGTCGTTTATTGCTCTATAATGCTTGGGATATGAAGTTTAGAGAGTTACGTTTACGTCCTAATCCTGTACGCCCTGTTATTGAAAAATTGATTGATTATCAACAGTTTTGCGGTATTCCTCAAGCCCAAGCAGAAGAAGATAAGGCGAAAAATGACCTTGAAGAAATGACTGTACAACAGTTAAAAACTTTAATTGATAGTGGTTTACAAGATTTTGTCTTAATTGATGTGCGAAATCCTAATGAATATGAAATCGCTCAAATTTCTGGTTCAATTTTGATTCCTCTGCCTGAAATTGAAGATGGTAGTGCTATTGAAAAAATTAGAGGGTTAGTCAAGGGTAATCGTCTTATTGCTCATTGTAAAATGGGCGGACGCTCTGCGAAGGCTTTAAGTATTCTAAAATCAGCAGGTATTAATGGTATTAATGTTAAAGGTGGCATAGCCGCTTGGAGTCAAGAAATTGATGCTACTGTACCTCAATACTAATTGACAATTGAAAATTAATAAATAACCTTCAACTATTCATTTTTAAAATTATGAAATCTTTTGAGAAACTTTTGGCGATCTCCATTTTAACTCCAGCGTTATGGAATGTGACGAACATAAAATCAGTAAAAGCTAATAATGAATTTGATATTTGTATTCAAGAAATAGTTAGTAGTGGAGTTGAAGCAAACGAAGCCCAAACAGCCTGTGCGGATGCTTTAATTCCTAGAGAATTATCATCTTGTGTAACAAATATTAGTCGAAACACGGCAATCAAAGGAGATGAAGCCTTGAAAAATTGCTATCTAGTTAGGCGGCCAGTGGAAATGGCAAATTGTGTAGTCAATATTAACAAAAATGTGTTAGCAAATACTCAAGCTAAAGTGGAGGAGACACCGCCAAAAATTGAAGACGCAGAAACCTTAGAATCAATGATGGAAACTGTGGATAAGACAGAGGATAAAAATGCTATTTCCCCCATCAATAAAGCCTTAGAAACTTGTACAAGTACAATCTTACCATCAAGACATTCTCAATGTGTAATCGCTTTAAGTCGTACTCCTCAAGCACAATCACCTATTAAAGCAATGGAAACTTGTATTGATGCGGAGGACTTTCCCATCGATTTATTTACTAATTCTTAGATTTTATTTAATTCTTTTTTCTTATTCCCCCCTTTTTAAGGGGGGTTGGGGGGTTAAATTTGGCAATAAGGATAAAGATTATTTTCTATTAATAATAATTCTCCTAATTGCTCATTTTTTTGATTAAATGAAGTGGCGACTAAAATCATTTGATTAGATAAATAATCTATAGATAATATTGGTTGATTTATATTAATAATACTTAAGTTATTTTCCATTAAATTTATAATCATAATTTTGCCTATTGTGTCTGTAATCATAAAACCTAAAGGATGACAAACTATTAAATTAGGGTTAATAATTTCAGGAATACGAGTAATTTTAAAAGGTTTTAAACTGATTAAAATAAGTCCAAAATTTTCAATTTGTTGGTCATTTTTTTCAATGGCTAATAGGTAATTAGGATGTTCTAAATTGAAGGAAAATTTAGTTAAAAATAAATTGATTATAAATGTGTCAATCCATCTACCTTTACGAGTAAATATTTTTAAAAGGGTATTTTTATAATTATTTTTTTCATTTTGATTAAAAATGGCTAAGGCATGATGTCTATCAATAGCAATTAATTGATTAGGAAATATCTCTTCTAGTAAAGGTTTAATCGTTTGTTGATTTATTAAATTAATAATTTGAAAACCTTTTTTTGTATCACTTTCTGTTGCATATGCTAACCATTTTTGTCGAGAATCAAGGCTATAAATTAAAGTTTTTGCTGTGATTGATAGCAGATTATTTTGATTACCATTAGTTACTTTATCAAAATAATATTGATTATTTAATTTATTGCGTTTTTTACTAAAAATAATTAAGTCTTCTTCATAATAATAAATATCAATTATTTCTTGCTCAAATTGAAAACAATTTATTTCTTTTAAACTACATACATTATGGTCAGTTTTATATTCATAAATAGTAAATTTGTTATCTTCAATAATATATACATTTTTTTGATTACTAATTACTTTTTTAACATTTTTATTAAGTTTTTTAGTAATAATAATTTGATGATTTAATAGATTAATAATATTTTTATTTTTTTCTATTTGATTATTTTTTTCTAAATATATATTATGTTCTCCTACATTTAAGTAAGCTTCTTGTACTGCTAATAACATTTCTTTTGCTGTTTGAAAACGATGTTGAGGTAATTTTTCTAAAGCTTTATGTAAAATATTTTGTAAAGATAAAGGTAAATAATCAGCAATTATTGGTAACTGATTTAAATGACCTAACATAATTTGATTAGGATTACCAGAAAAAGGTCTTTCTCCTAATAATAATTCATATAAAATAATCCCTATACTATAAATATCAGAAGTATAAGAATATTTACTATAAAATTGTTCTGGTGCCATATAAGCAGGAGAGCCTGTATCCCCTAAACTGGTATTATGGCGATCGCCATCTCTTTGCGTTTTTGCTACGCCAAAATCAGTTATTTTCGCCTTCCAACCATGACTAATAACTGTTAATAAAATATTTTCTGGTTTTAAATCTCGATGAATTATATTGTAGTAATGAATATGATTTAAACCATTTAAAATATCAATTACTAATTCTAATTTTTGTTTTAAATTTAATTCAAATTGTGAATCAATTAACTCTCTTAATGTACCTCCTTCACAATATTCCGTAATTAAATATCTTTTTCCTTCGTGGTGTTCGATACCTTGAAAACTAATAATATTAGGATGATTTAAGGTTAGTAAAATTTCAATTTCTCTGAGAAATTTTTTGGTAGAAATTTTATTTTGATTTAATTCTTTTAAGGCAAATAATTCTCCCGTTTGTCGATGAATACCCAAAAAAACTCGACCAAATTGTCCTTCTCCTATCAAATCTACAAGACGATAATTTGAATTTTTCACTGTTTTACATTTAATGTTGAAATATTTTAATTTATTTCGTTAATTTTATTAATTAAGTATAATTTAATCTCAGTTTTTTAGTTTCTTTAAATAACAATTTTGAGCTTATTATCAAGAATTTATCGTTATAGAATTTAGACATATTTTATATTAAGAATAAAATTCAAATATTTTTAAATTCATCACTTAAAATTACTGAAAATTATTTCTATTTTCTTGGGTAAATTTTACGGCAATTAAGGTTGCATCAGTCAAATTAACTTTGTTTAAATTCGCCCATCTTAAATCAGTATTATGTAATAAACTATGACTAAAATCAGCACCATAAAGATAAGATTTAACTAAATGTGTATTAACTAATTTGGCATTACTTAAATTAGCTTTATAAAGATATGCGCCCGTTAATTCTGTTTCGTATAAATTACTATAACTTAAGTCAGCTTCATTCAAATTTGCTTCATATAAATTGGCTTCACTAAGACTACTACGGTGTAATTTAGCACCTATTAAAAAAGCCTGATAAAGATTAGCTAGTCTAAGATTTGTACCAATCAAATTCGCATTTGTAAAGTCAACTTTTATTAAATTAGCACCTCTCAAATCACTGCCAATTAAATTTGCATTACTTAAATTAATATGACTTAAATTTGCGTTTTGTAAGTCAGTATTACTTAAATTAATTCCTTCTAAATTAATCGTTTTTTGTGGATAATAATTACGCCATTTATTCCACTCAAATATATTCGTTTTTAATAATTGTAAATAATCGTAATTAGTCATTAAATTTCTATTTAAAATTAATACTATTCATTGATGTTAATATTATCAGATGATCTACCTTTCACATTTTCGATCGCCTCAATGGCTGCGGCAGCTCCTGCTTTAATATCTCTTTCTGCACCTCCTAAGTATAGTCTTCCAAAACTGCCAACTGCTTGTACTTGCAAAATATTAATAGAAGCTGCTTTTTCGGCTTCATTGGCGGCTAAGGCAGCATAAGCAGCTGGAGTTACTTCTAAAACGAATAAAGTTTCCCCTGCTAACAGAAGTTGCCCTCGCCGATTACGGTTAATCATTTGGGATTGATAAGCATCGATATTCCGAATGATTTGATTAGATACTATTTCTGGTTTGATGGAATCAGTTTTTTTTACCCCGAGACTATTTAAGATGGCGTTTCCTGCTGTTTTAATTTCCCCTTGATTAGGGGCATGAATTTCTAAAAGTCCGTATAATCTTTCGACAAATTGCACTCCCGGACGTACTACAGCAGATTTTAAGGCTACGTCAGTGATGCGATTGATTTCGATACCAGGGGATATTTCAATCCATAAGGAAGCATCCCCC
>CAZWLZ010000261.1:0-5371 GCA_964634505.1 uncultured bacterium
GCTAGAACTTATCAATGGTTAAAGCGATGTATGGCAGCTCATGAACGTTCTCAAGATCAGGCTTTATTTGCTATTGTGCAAGGGGGCATTTATTTAGATTTACGCTCACAGGCTGTCGAACAATTAACGGCTTTGGATTTACCGGGTTATGCCATTGGCGGCGTTAGTGTGGGCGAAAAACCTGAGTTAATTCATCAGATTGTTAGACATACCGCTCCTTTATTACCTGCTGATAAACCCCGTTATTTAATGGGGGTTGGCACTTATAAAGAAATGGCTTTGGCGATCGCCTCTGGGATCGATTTATTTGATTGTGTTATTCCTACTCGTTTAGGAAGGCATGGAGCTGCTTTAATTAGGGGAAAGCGTTTTAATCTGAGAAATGCTCAATTTAAAAATGATTATACTCCCATTGATTCAACTTGTAATTGTTATACTTGTCAAAATTTTAGTCGGGCTTATTTGAACCATCTAGTAAAATCGGGGGAAATGTTAGGCTATATTTTAATTTCTCTGCATAATGTTAGAGAATTAATTAGATTTACTGAGGAAATAAGAGAGGCAATTTTAGGGAATTATTTTTCTGAAGATTTTATTAATCGTTTTGATCAAAATTAAGATTATTTTTATGGTAAAAACAAGTTAATTCGGGCAGATTATATCTTCAGAGCGACTACTGAAAAAAGATAGATTGATGGAAATAATGACAAAAAATGAATAGGCAAGTATTGTCAGCATTGCTGAACAGTTTTGCATAACCCTATGAAAAAAGCCTATCTTTTCTTACCCAACCAACTTATTGACGATATATAGAAAAAACTAAAGTGTCAATTATGAAAAAATAGAATAAAATGTAAAGCCGACTTAGAAGAACGGCATTTTAAACCTAATAATTCTGATCAATAGTTACTATTTTAGACAAAATTAGTTTATAATAATATGTTTGTGCTTAATTTAAAAATTTTTTAAGGAGACTTGAATAAAAAATGGCTCGATATACAGGCCCTCGTTTAAGGATAGTACGCCGCTTAGGAGACTTACCCGGTTTAACTCGTAAAAATGCCCGTCGTGAATATCCCCCCGGACAACATGGACAAAATAGACGTAAACGCTCAGAATATGGAATACGTCTGGAAGAAAAGCAAAAATTACGTTATAACTATGGCGTAAGTGAAAAACAATTAGTGCGTTATGTAAAAAAAGCTCGTAGTGCAACCGCTTCAACTGGTTTAATGTTATTACAGTTATTAGAAATGCGTTTAGATAATACCGTATTTCGCTTAGGTATGGCACCCACCATTCCTGGTGCTCGTCAATTAGTAAATCATGGTCATATAACAGTTAATGGTAAACGAGTTGATATTGCTAGTTATCATTGTAAACCAGGAGACGTAATAGCGGTTAAAAATAGTGATCGTTCTCGGGATATTGTAAAATTTAACTTACTAAACCCAGGATTAGCTAACCTTCCTAATCATTTGGAATTTAATAAAGATACTTTAACAGGCAAAGTAAATGGTATAATTGAAAGAGAATGGATTGCCTTAAATGTTAATGAATTATTAGTTGTTGAGTATTATTCTCGCAAGGCTTAATCTTTACTTTTTATTTACTTTTTTATTATCATTTCCAGCAAAATAATACCCCCGTCATTGTGGCAATTATAGCGGGGGATTTTTTGTATTCAAACAAAATTTACTATTTATTCCCATAATATTTGATGGGGATAAGGAAAATTTAGTACTTTCTTTTTATGGGGAAGCTGGAACGATCGCCAAACCAAGGATCAAAAATGATGGTAAAGACATAAAGTTTCTTACCATTGGTTTGCTAAAATTAACTGAACCCTTAACTATAAAAGCTGTCCATAATTGTGTAATTAGTCATATTGCAAATAAATGGTTTATAGCTATAAAATACGATGTACAATTACCTAAGATACCTATCAATTGCCTGTCTGTAGGTATTGATGTGATATTAAAGAATAAGTTTAACCTGAATGTAAGTTTAAGTTAACTTCTTAAGAATCCTCGTGGCTTTAGCCCGATGTAGTGTCAATAATTAATCTTTCTTTTCATTGATATTTCATGATAACTTTAGCTCCTTGGTTTTGGCGATCGCAACCTTTAAATCGGATGACTGGTTCGGAGATTTTTGAAATTCTTTTTAAAAATGACTCTATTTGTACTTTATTAGAAAGTCCTTATCCAAGCGATAATAATCAACTTTGTCGTTTTTCGATTTGTGCGGGTATGCCTCGTAAAATTAAGGGTAAATATCAAATTTATTCTCCTTCTTTGGGTCAAATTTTACCTTTTTTATCTCAGTTATTAGATATTAATCTTCAAGATCATTTTTTCCCTTCTCATTTACCTTTTACTGGGGGTTATTTGGGTTGGTTGAGTTATGATTTGGCAGCCGAAATTGAATTTTTACCTAATTTAAAATCAGATAGTTTACCTTTTCCTGTCGCTTATTGGTATGTACCTGAATCTATGGCGATCGCCGATCATCAGGAGCAAGTTTTATGGTTAGCTAGTAGTAATATTAATCATTTAGATTCTTTACAATTTTTATTAGAAAATAATTCTTTAATTTCAAATTCTACTAATATCAATACACAGGATTTTTTTGTTAATAAATTAGATTTTTTAACGGATAAATTGGAGTATCAAAAACAAGTAAACCAAGCCTTAAAATATATTCAAGCGGGGGATATTTTTCAAACTAATTTATCTTTGCGTTTTCATACTACTACTAATGTGGATAGTTGGAAAATTTATCGTAACTTACAAACTATTAATCCTTCACCATTTGCTAGTTATTGGCGATCTCCATGGGGTGTAGTGGTGAGTGCTTCTCCTGAAAGGTTAGTAAAATTAGAAGGGCAGAAGGCTCAAAGTCGCCCCATTGCTGGAACTCGTCCTCGAGGTTTAAATTTAAAGGAAGATCAAAAATTTGAACAAGAATTGTTAAATAACCAGAAGGAAAAAGCTGAACACATTATGTTAATTGATTTAGAGCGTAATGATTTAGGAAAAGTTTGTCAATGGGGAAGTGTTCAAGTTGATGAATTATTAATCATTGAAAAATACTCTCACGTTATGCACTTGGTTAGTAATGTTCAAGGTAATTTAGGTAAAAATTATAGTAGTATTGATTTAATTAAAGCATTATTTCCGGGAGGTACAATTACAGGTTGCCCAAAAGTTCGCTGTATGGAAATTATCGAAGAATTAGAACCTTTTAAACGTAATCTATTTTACTGTTCTTGTGGTTATCTTGATCAAAGAGGTAACTTAGACCTTAATATTTTAATTAGAACTTTATTAATTACCACCGATCAATTTTCTTCTAATCAAGTTAATCATATTTGGGGACAAGTTGGGGCTGGAATTGTGGCTGATAGTAATCCAGAAAAAGAATGGTATGAGTCATTACAAAAAGCCCAAGCACAAATTAAAGCCTTAATAATTGACAATTGACCATGAACAATACACAATAGTAATGAAAAGTTAACACTTGAGAGTTGACAAATTTTTAAACCCTACACCCCAATGTAATAAATGAGTCAAGAAATTTATTTGAATCATCCCACTTTTGGACTTTTGTATAAACTATGTAACATTGAAAATAATCAAGAATTATTCACTACGTTATATGCACAACGTCTATTTTTTAAGGTGACAATTAATAAACAAAATACCAGTTTTGAGTCTTTAACCAGATCAGATGCTCGTTTATTATTAGAAAGACAATTACGCCAAATTCGTCAAAATGGTGACTGGGAAGCTCATAAAGTTTTGAATGAAATTTATAAGAGAACTTTTCCATGACTATAATCGCCCAAAATCTTGAGCAAATTTGCTCTCAAATTTCCCCTTCTATTCGTCTTATTGCTGTAACTAAAAAAGTTTCTCTTGAGAAAATAAAAGAAGCCTATCAATTTGGCATCAGAGATTTTGCTGAAAATCGTCTTCAAGAAGCTTTAGCAAAACAAGAGGCTTTAAGTGATCTTACTGATATTTGTTGGCATTTTATTGGCCATTTACAAACTAATAAAGCTAAAAAGGCGATCGCCCATTTTGATTGGATTCACTCTGTTGACAGTTTAATCTTAATTAATCAGTTAAATAAATTAGCCCAAGAGGCGATCGCTACAAAAATAATTGACAAATTACCGAAAATATGCTTACAAGTAAAAATCTTACCAGATGCCGATAAATATGGATGGGGAAGGGATCAATTGTTAACTGATTTAGCCAAAATAAATGAACTAAAATTTTTAGAAATAAGAGGTTTAATGAGTATTTTACCTTTAGGATTATCAGAAGAAGAAATATTAAAAGCCTTTATTAAAGTCAAAGAATTAAAAGAATATATTAATCAACAAAATTACTCAAATATTCACTTAAAGGATTTATCAATGGGAATGTCAAGCGATTATTTATTAGCAATCCAAGCAGGCACAACCATGATTCGTTTAGGCACAATTATTTTTGGCAAAAGACACTTAAAAACCATTTCAAATTAATCCAGAAAAACTATAGCAGTCGCCATAATGGTTAGGAGAAAAACAAGGGGTTTAAATCCTTTGTCAACCTAGTCGTTTTACCAAATAAAACTACCGATTGGTTTAATATCTAATCTTGAATATAATCTTCCCCTGAAAATAAAGCAAATTCAGCCCTCATCAACTCTCTACCTAAATAAGCGGCATGATCAAACATAGATAATAAAATAGGATTGGATTCTTCAAAAATTTTAATACAAACTTCCTTAGCCGTTTTACCCGTAAATAAAGTATTAGAAACCCTTTGATTCTTACCATCACAAGGAATAACCAAACCCGTCTCTGGATCAACAGCTAAGCCTTTTTCATTAATGATATTAGTATAATGTTTCGCACAAATTAAATCACTTTCTCGATCTAAATAAATAATAAAATATCCATCAGGATCGAGATTAATATGACGTTTTGAGTATTCGTCATCAAGATTTTTTCTTTCTTCAATATTCATCTATCGATAATAATTAATTGTCTTTGTTAATTGCTACACTGATCGCACAAACCACGAAAAGTTAACTCATAACTATGAACTTGTAAAGTTGAAGGTAATTGATTTAAGTCAATATTATTAAACTTTTCCCAAGATATATCAGAAATTGTACCACAAGATTGACACCGAAAATGATGATGAGGATCAACATTAGCATCATAACGACAAATACCTTGATCTAATAAAACTTCCCGCACTAAACCCACCTCACAAAGTGCTTGTAAAGAACTATAAACCGTTGCCTGAGAAGAGGTAGTAGCATTTTTATTTAAAGCGATTAAAATTTGTTCTGCGGTGGGATGATCATAACG
>CAZWLZ010000262.1:0-5343 GCA_964634505.1 uncultured bacterium
CGTCGTCAAGTGGGTAAAAAATTATACAGAGAAAGAAGTAGCTATTTGCCTTTAAGACTTAATCAAGGCGGAGTTATGCCGATTATTTTTGCTTCAGCCGTGTTAGTTTTACCTTCTTCTTTGGCTGGTTTTGCAGGACAAGGATTTTTAGGTAAGGCTTTGGGTGAAGTGGCGATCGCCTTGAGACCTGGTTCTATTTGGTATGTGATTACTTATTCTGTACTAATTATATTTTTTAGTTACTTTTATGCCTCTTTAATCTCGAATCCTGAAGATATGTCCGATAATTTGAAAAAAATGGGGACAAGTATTCCTGGTATTCGACCGGGTAAAAGTACTACCAATTATTTAGAAGGAGTACTTAATCGTTTAACTCTTTTAGGTGCAATCTTTTTAACTATTGTGGCCACTGTACCAACTTTTGTGGAGTCGGCAACGGGAGTAAGTACTTTTCAAGGTTTTGGGGCGACTTCTTTACTAATTTTAGTAGGGGTGGCCATCGATACGGCGAAACAAGTTCAAACTTATGTTATCTCTCAACGTTATGAGGGTATGGTTAAACAATAATTGATAATTGATAATGGACAATGGATATTTTAAAAAACAATTTAATATCATTACCAAATGATAAATTAATTAAAAATTAAAATAGGAAATCAATAATACCAAAGTTAATAAAAAATTATTAACACACAAATTAAAAATATTTCATGACAAAATTAATCTTTTTAGGCGCACCTGGTGCTGGTAAAGGTACACAAGCCGAACTTTTAGCTAAAAAATTGGCCATTCCTCATATTTCTACTGGTGAAATTTTAAGAGGGGCGATCGCCAATGAAACACCTTTAGGCATAACAGCAAAAAGTTACGTTGATAATGGTGATTTAGTACCGGATTCTTTGATTTTAAATTTAGTTGAAGAACGTTTAAATCAAAGTGATACAGACAAGGGTTGGATTTTAGATGGTTTTCCTCGTAATGTCTCCCAAGCAATTTTTCTAGAAGAATTGTTAGACAAATTAAGTCAATCTTGTGATTATGTTGTCAATTTAGACGTACCAGACGAGATTTTAATTGAACGTCTTTTGGGAAGAGGCAGACAAGATGATAACCACGAAACTATCGCTAATCGTTTACAGGTTTATCGAAAACAAACTCAACCCCTAATTGATTATTATCAAGAAAAAAACTTATTACACCAAATAAATGGCGATCGCCAAATGGAAGAAGTAAGCACAAGTCTATATACCGTAGTCACATCGTGAAGAAACATAGCAGTTACAGGCAGATACACTCTACCTTCTGCTATATTAATTTTTATTAAAAACATCAAGATAGAGGACTATTGTTTTGTCAAAAAAAGACTTAATTGAAATGGAAGGAACTGTAACAGAATCCTTACCCAATGCCATGTTTAGAGTAGATTTAGATAACGGTTTTAATGTTCTAGCACATATTGCAGGGAAAATACGTCGTAACTATATCAAAATCTTACCAGGCGATCGGGTAAAAGTAGAATTAACACCCTACGATTTAAGCAAAGGTAGAATTACTTATCGCCTTAAAGGTAACAGTAGTAAAAAACCTTAAATTAAATTAAATTTAGCATAAAAAATATTCACCCTTAAAAAAAGTTAAACACCTATATTTGACAAGATACACACAATTTTGTTATAATGGAAGGCTTGTAAATTCAACAAAAAAAATGAAAGTTAGAGCATCTGTCAAAAAAATTTGTGACAAATGCCGCGTGATCAAAAGAAGAGGTCGCGTTATGGTAATTTGTGAAAACCCCAAACATAAACAACGTCAAGGATAATTCAAAACCGCAAGGAGGAGAATTATGCTTGATTTTTCCCAATCAATATTAATTACTGTTTCAAGAGAAACAATAACAACAAAGACAAAGGAAACTAGAACATGGCAAGGATAGCAGGTATCGATTTACCCCGAGATAAAAGGGTAGAAATAGGTTTAACTTACCTCTATGGCATCGGTTTAACCCGTTCTCAAGAAATCTTGAAAGCCACTGGAGTAAATCCAGATATCAGAGTGAAAGATTTAAGCGAAGAAGATGTAGCCAAAATCAGAGTATTTATTGAAACTAGCTATGAAATAGAAGGCGATCTTCGCCGTTTAGAAGCAATGAATATTAAAAGATTAGGAGACATCGGAACTTATCGTGGCCGTCGTCACCGTCAAGGCTTACCCGTAAGAGGTCAAAGAACTCGTACTAATGCGAGAACTCGTAGAGGACGCAAATTAACCGTAGCAGGGAAGAAAAAAGCTCCTTCTAAGAAATAAACCAATATATAAATTAAACAGTAAATTAATTGAATTTAATTTAAAGAGGAATAAAATATGGCAAAACCAACCAAAAGGGGCGGGCCTAAAAAACAAAAGAAAAATATACCTAGCGGTATTGCTTTTATTCAATCAACTTTTAACAATACGATTGTTACCATTTCTGACACCAAAGGAGATGTAATCTCTTGGGCAACAGCTGGTTCTAGTGGTTTTAAAGGAGCGAAAAAAGGTACTCCTTTCGCCGCTCAAACTGCTGCTGATAGTGCTGCTAAACGAGCGATGGAAAATGGCATGAGACAAGTTGAGGTAATGGTAAGTGGACCGGGTGCAGGAAGGGAAACAGCTATTCGTGCCTTGCAAGGGGCTGGTTTAGAAATAACTCTGATCAGAGATATAACTCCTATTCCTCATAATGGTTGTCGACCACCAAAAAGACGTAGAGTTTAAAACCAATCTTGGTTATTTAATTTAAGTTTAGTGCGCAATAATCCGAGTATAGATTGCTTCAATGAAGGGAAGGTAAGAGTGTGGCTGTGTTTAAAATAGATTGCTTAGAAAATAAAATTCAAAAAAATCAAGGACACTATGGCAAGTTTATTCTTGAACCATTAGAACGAGGACAAGGTACTACTATTGGCAATTCTTTACGCCGTATTTTACTCTCAAATTTAGAGGGTGCGGCGGTTACAGCTATCAGAATTGGTGGCGTTAATCATGAATTTGCTACAGTAGAAGGTGTCCGAGAAGATGTGTTAGAAATTATGTTGAACATGAAAGGAATTGTGTTCAAAAGTTATACTAACAGTCCCCAAATTGGTCGTCTAGTAGCTACTGGACCTGGTACAGTTACCGCAACTCAATTCGATTTACCTTCTGAGGTAGAAGTGATCGAACCGAGTCAGTATGTTTGTACTTTGGCAAAAGGTGCAAAACTAGAAATGGAATTTCGGATTGAAAAAGGTAAGGGTTATCGTGTTGTTGATCGAGGCAAAGATGAACATAGTTCTCTTGATTTTCTTCAAATTGATTCCATTTTTATGCCTGTAAATAAGGTTAATTTTACCGTTGAGGATATTCGTACAGAAACTGAATTAGCTGACAAGTTAATGTTAGAAATTTGGACTAATGGCAGTGTTAAACCAGAAGAGGCTTTATCTCAAGCTGCTAATATTTTGGTTGATTTATTTACTCCTCTTAAGGATGTGGATAATGTCAGAGGTAATCAGGAAGAATTTACCGTAGAGGAAGACCCTGCCAGTCAAATTCCCATTGAAGAACTTAATTTGTCTGTACGAGCTTATAATTGCCTAAAACGAGCTCAAATTAATACAGTGGCTGATTTGTTAGATTATTCTCAAGAAGATTTGCTAGAAATTAAAAATTTCGGTCAAAAATCTGCTCAGGAAGTTATTGATGCTCTTCAAGATCGCTTAGGTATTACCTTAGCAGAAGGCAAAAATAAAGATTAATTCACAATTTAAAATTTTAAGGAGGTTAAAAAATGCGTCATCGTTGTCGTACTCCCCAGTTGGCACTTCCAGCCGATCAACGTAAGGCTTTATTAAGAGCTTTAACTACTCAGTTGTTACGCATGGGAGAAATTACTACGACTAAAGCTAGAGCTAGATTTGTACGGGGTACTACTGATAAAATGATCACTTTAGCTAAAGATGGTTCTTTATCAGCCCGTCGTCAGGCTTTGGCTTATGTTTATGATAAAGATTTAGTTAATGATCTTTTTGCTAAAGCCCCAGAACGTTATGGTTCTCGTAATGGCGGTTATACTCGTTTGGTAAGAACGAAAAGTCGCCGTGGTGATAATGCTGAAATGGCTATTCTTACTTTAATGTAGTCTTTTAATTAAATTTCTTAATGTGATGATTGAATCTCCCCCAACTAAAAATCGTATTGCCCTTTTAATTCAATATTTAGGCACAGATTTTCATGGTTGGCAGAGACAAGCTCATGGTCGTACTGTGCAGTCAGAAATTGAAGAGGCAATCGCCATCATAGCAAATCATCCTGTAACCATTTATGGAGCAGGAAGGACAGATGCTGGAGTCCACGCCTCAGCACAAGTAGCACATTTTGAAACCAATTCGCCAATTCCTCCTGAATCTTGGGCGAAAGTGCTTAATTCTTATCTGAAAAATGATATATTAATTAGAGCCTCCGTACAAGTTTCTGATGATTGGCATGCCTGTTTTTCTGCTATCTGGAGACGTTATCGTTACACGATTTATACGGCTAAAACTGCTAATATTTTTCTAAAAAATTTGAGTTGGCATTATTACCATACTCCTTTAAAAGAAAATTTAATGACAGATGCTATTACTTCTTTGTTAGGCAAAAATGATCTAAGTGCCTTTAGAAGAGCAGGTTCTAACCGCCCTCATTCTTATGTAGAAGTACAAGAAGTACAATGCGATCGCCAAGGAGATTTTATTTATATCGAAATTCAAGCGAAAGGTTTTTTGTACGGCATGGTTAGATTATTAGTAGGAATGTTAGTAGAAGTGGGAACTGAAAGGCGATCGCCAGAAAGTTTTAAGGAAATATGGGTTAATAAAAAAAGAGATCAGGTTAAATATTCTGCCCCAGCTAAAGGTTTATGTTTACTAAGAGTTGGTTATCCCAAAATCCCTTTTGCTCAATCTATTTGGTTTGATAGCCAACCTATTTTTAGTTTTAATTAAAATTATCAAATAAACACAATGAATAAAACTCCCCTTCCTACTCAGGAAACAATTGAAAAAAAATGGTATATAGTAGATGCGGCTGATCAAAGATTAGGTCGTTTAGCTACTGAAATAGCGTCAATTTTAAGAGGAAAAAATAAACCCTATTTTACTCCTCATATGGATACAGGCGATTTTGTGATTGTAGTTAACGCCGAAAAAGTTGTCGTTACTGGCAATAAAGATGAACAAAAACTATACCGTCGTCACTCAGGCCGCCCGGGTGGAATGAAAACAGAGACTTTTAACCAATTACAAAAACGTATTCCAGAAAGAATTTTAGAAAAAGCGATTAAAG
>CAZWLZ010000263.1:0-5307 GCA_964634505.1 uncultured bacterium
CAGTTGATCAAATTGCTTTTAAGACTGTTATGACAATTTTTGAAATAGCTCAAAAATTTCCTAATGTTGAAAAAAAACTAAATTTGTTGATTTTTTCCTCTATTACTTCATTTTTCCCCCTAATTCCCCATTTCCCTCTCTCCCCATTAGTCTTACTTGAGAATGAAACAGCCCTACCCTTATTAAGGGGTTAGGGGGATTAAATTACGCAATTATCCTATTCTGTGCTATATATAATTATCAATTATCTCACAAAAAATTAGTTATTGTTATAATATTTTAAATTAATTTCATTTAATAAAAATGACCAAATATCATCAAGTTACCATTCACAATCGTCAAACAGGAATAACTCATAAAATAGAAGTGCCAGACGATAAATATGTTCTTCATAGTGTAGAAGATAGAGAAGTAATACTTCCTTTTTCCTGTCGTAATGGTGCTTGTACCACTTGTGCGGTAAGAGTAATTAAAGGACAAATTCATCAACCAGAAGCCATGGGTTTATCGGCTGAATTACAACGTCAGGGTTATGCTTTACTCTGTGTTAGTTATGCTCAATCAGATTTAGAAGTGGAAACCCAAGATGAAGACGAGGTTTATTTGCTTCAATTTGGGCGTTATTTTGCTAAAGGTAAAGTTAATTTTGGTCTTCCTTTAGATGAAGAATAATTAATAATCTAAACCCCTAATCTCCTTAAAAATGGGGCATAAGATAAAAAAGATTGTCCTAAGCAACTTCTCTTCTGCTATCCATATTAATTGAAATGACCTTGTTTGTTCATAAATTAAACAAAGTTTTTTAATACTTTTTTTACTATGAGAAAATTAATTATTTTACTCTTTTTCTTATTATTAACAGCTTGTCAAAATACTGTTGATAAAAATTTAATTCAAGGCACTGTAAATAAGGTAATCAGCGGACAAACCATAGAAGTTTTTATTAATAATTCTCTCGTAAAAGTTAGATTAAAAGGTATCAATTCTCCTAGTTTAAAACAAACTCCTTGGGGTAAAGATGCCAAAGAAAAACTAAAGAATTTATTAACAAAAAATAAATCAATTTTATTAGAAACAAACTTAACTAAAAAAGATCGTTACGATCGCCTCCAAGCCTATATTTGGCTAGAAGATAAGTTAATTAATGAAAAATTGGTTGAACAGGGATACGTTTTAGCAGACTTATCCCATTTTAATGATCAATATACCACTAAATTGACTTATGCCCAAGAATATGCCCGAATTATGGGCTATGGCATTTGGAATCCTCTTCATCCTATGCCTTTATCTCCTCAAGAATTTTTAAAAAATAATCATACTACAAATAATTAACCTAAGATTTTGATTATAATTTACATAAACTTTCCTTAAAAATTTTCATAATGCCGAACAACGTTACAAAAAATAAATCGAAAACCTTTTTATTATTTTTTAATCTAATTGACAAAATCAATTTAATTATAACTACTGTTTGTATATTTTGTTTTGGATGGCTTTCTTGGCTAGTAGTTCAAAAGAAGTTAGATAAATTTGATGAATTTTTTTTAAAATGGTTGCATGAGATTTTACCCCCTTCATTTATTTACATTGCTAAACCAATTTATTTTATCGGCGAAGCTGAAGTGGCTGTATTTTTAGTTTTACTGAGTATCGGCATTTTAGTTTGGAAACGTTTATGGTTAGAAGCTCAAACCGTTGCTGTTTCTTCTTTAACAATTTTATTATTAATTGACAAAGTTCTTAAACCTTTGTTTTATCGTCGTCGCCCTTTAGGAAGATTATTGGACAATATTCACGGTAGAAGTTTTCCTAGTGGTCATGCTTCTGGTAATTTAATGCTCTATTTTTTATTAATATACATTATTTCTGTCCGATTTCCTCAATATAGAAATATTTTATATGCGATCGCCACTATTGTGTTAATTTTAATGGGCATTAGCAGTTGTTACTTAAGAGTTCATTGGATTACAGATATTTTAGCGGGTTATTGCCTCGGTTATATTTTTTTTACTGTTTGTATTATTTTATTAAAAATTAGTGACAAAAAATATACTTAATGGGAGCATTTTGTACAACAATAAACTCCTTGACAAAAAAATCGATAACATTGTTGTAAAGAAAAAAGAACCCATAATTTACCTCCTATGAGGATTTGATTATCTTTTATAATAGTCTTGATCAATTTAAATTAACTTAATTGTTATCAACTGACAGGCATCTTGTTTGTTCAATGAAGCGAAGACAAGCAGGAAGAACGAGCATTCACAAGATTATTTATTTGATTTTAGGGCAAAATTAGGGATAAACTTTCAAAAAATTGATCCCTTGATAGATATAAAAAATTTCAGTTATTTCTCCTGATCTTTTGAGAGAAATTTGAGTCACTTCTTCAAAACTATCAAAGTAAGGTTTATATCTATCAACCAGTGCAGATAAATTTTCAAATCTTTTTGAACTAATATATAACCCATTTTTTCCGATTAATTCTTTCTCTGATACCCAAAAATTAAACCCTCTTTTATCATTACTAAAACAAGTTACAGGAATATCTGAAAATTTGGCGATCGCCATAGAAATATAACCACCCAAATAATAGGCATTAGTAAAAATAAAACTAGAATTATGTAAAGCCTTTTGAAACTCAACAGAAGCCTGTAAATTTTTTCCTAATTGAATAGTATCAATTAACTCCGTAGAAGGGTCATTTTGAGGCGAAACTATCCCCGTAAAAAATGGCATCTGATTTGGTTTTTGTAGTAGGCCGAAATTCATATGTAATAAACCAACTAAAATAATAGTATAAATTATTAAATTAGACAGATATAAACAACGTTTAATTAATTGAGGCGATTTTTGATACCAATAGTAAGCATAATTACCTAAAATCAAAGATAAACACCAAAACCCTGGCATAGGCCAAGTAGGCAAAATTTGGGTAAAACCACCCAAAAAAGTGAAACCAAAAGTCAAAGGTAAAGACACCCATAAAATTAATAAATATTTATTAATTAACAAAGTATTCTTCTGAGAAAATTGAGCAAATAAACTATTAAAAGAAATCCACCAAAAAGGAAAACCAAAAGTAGGAAATAAAAAACCAATTCCTGATATAAATACCACCAAACTATTAAGAATATTATAAGATTTTGGAGGCGCAACAGAAGCATTATCAGACTGAAAACGATTAGATAATTGAAACTTAAAAGAAATCCAATCGTGATTAAAATTCCAATACCAAAGAGGAAATAAAGTTAATAAAAATAAAATAATTCCTAACCAAAACCACCGAGAAATTAAAGCAATTCTATACTGTTTTAAAGTTAAACAAAAACTAACAATTCCTATACCTAAAATAAAACCATGATACTTACTAAGACAGGCTAAAGCAATTAAAATACCTAAAATTGACAACTTATAACTAGGAATATATTTAATCTTTTGATCACTTAAATTATCCAAAGTATTTTGATTAGGAAAAAACTCTTTAACAGCGACAAAAAGAGTTACCGTAGAGAAGAAAACTAAAGGCACATCAGGAAGAGTAAAAACCCCAAATGCTAATTGAAAAATAGGTACACTAGAAGCAATAATTAATGTTAGTAAAGCTGTTGATTTATTGAATAAATGTTTACTGGTTAAATAAAGAAAAAACAAACTAAAAGTATGTAAAATTAAAGTACCAAAACGAATAGTAAATTGATTAACCTCTCCCGTTAACCATACTCCTAAACCAGTAGTTAAAGCCACAAAAACAGGATGATCAAAATAACTCCAATCTAAATATTTACTATAGAGATAATAATAAGATTCGTCATAACCCGGATAGAGAGAAAAAGCAATGATCAGACGGAGAATAAAGCCAACAATTAAAATAAAAATGAGCGGATTTTTAATATTTTTAATATTTAATAAAAATTTTTCCATAAAATAATGATTACCTCTGCCTTAAATCGACAGAATTAAGATATTCTCTATAAATGTAGAATGATGTTAAAAACAGAAACTAATTGTAACTCTTAATGAGATGGTTTAAATTATCCCTGATGGATTTGTATTTGATCAAAGAATTAACCCCGCCTTTTATTTTTAGCATGGGGATGTTTTCTAGTGTCGGATTGGCGATCGGTAGTTTATCAGATTTGATCAATAAAATCACCGAATTTAATTTACCCTGGTTATTAGCTTTACAAGTAATGATGCTAAAATTGCCAGAATTTGTATCTTATGCCTTTCCTATCTCTGTATTATTAACAACCTTACTTACTTATAGTCGTTTAACCAAAGATAGTGAATTAATTGCCTTAAGAAGTATTGGTATTAGTATCTATCGCCTCGTTACTCCCGCCTTAATTATGAGTTTATTAGTGACAGGAGTTAGCTTTGTTTTTAATGAATTAATTGTACCTTCTGCCAACTTTAAAGCAACTACAATTTTAGTACAAAATTTAAACGAACAACGTCAATATTTATTAAGAAATGATATTTTTTACCCTGAATATCAAGAAGTAAAACAAGCTAATGGAAGTTATTTTAAAGAGTTAAAAACGTTGTTTTATGCTAAGAATTTTGATGGAGAAAATATGAAGCAATTAACAGTTTTAAAACGTTCAGAATCGGGCTTAAATAATATTATTGTATCAGAGAAAGCAACGTGGAATAATCAACAACAAAGTTGGACTTTTTTTAATGGATTTATTTATAGTTTAAATGATAATTCTTCTTATCAAAATAGTTATCATTTTAAAGAAAAAAGTTTTAATTTACCTAAAACACCTTTAGAATTAGCTGCAAAAAGTAGAGATCCTTATGAAATGAATATTTCTCAAGCTAAAGAATATTTAAAATTATTACGTTTATTAGAAGATGAAAAAGCGATTATTATGTTTGAAGTAAGAACAGCTCAAAAGTTTGCTTTTCCTTTTGTTTGTATCATTTTTGGACTGGTGGGAAGTGCCTTAGGTTGTAGTCCAAATTCTTATAATAAAGTAACAAGTTTTTCTCTTAGTGTTGCTATTATTTTCTGTTATTATTTATCTGGTTTTTTCCTAAGTAGTTTAGGATTAATTGGGGTATTAACTCCTTTTATGGCTGCTTGGTTACCTAATTTTTTAGGCTTAATAATTGGTGGCTTTTTACTCTATAAAATGAGGTAATTGATGGGGTTTTGGGGTGTTAGAGTGTTGGGGTGTTAGAGTGTTGGGGCGTTGGGGTAATGAGTAACGAGTAAAAGACTAATTTTTAATAAATCTACGTTTTTTCAAGTTTGGCAATAATTTGATAACTTATAATTACGAAATCCATTGATTT
>CAZWLZ010000264.1:0-5295 GCA_964634505.1 uncultured bacterium
CCCCCCTTTTTAAGGGGGGAATTTCTTTTGTATTCTCTCCCCTAACTAAGGGGAAATCTTCTTTTCCAATCTCCCCCCTTCTCAAGGGGGGTTGGGGGGGGTTCTTATAATAGGTATTTTTTAATAACTCAATCCATAATCTTAACTGGCAAATTTTCACAGAATTAGGGTTAATATCTACCCCAAATAAACAATTTTCAATAATAGTTTGCTTTTCGTGAAATAAAGCTTCTTGTACTCTTTGACTTTCAATATTTTTCGGATTATATTTAAACAAATCACCATCATCATTAGTAACAATTAATTCATCATCAATTACTTCAATCTGATAATCTCTTAAATTTTTTCCTTGTCTATCTAACAAAATTTTTAACTCACTTTTTAGAGCAATTATTTCATTTAATGCCGACACTAAAAAATGACCCGAACCTACCGCTGGATCACAAATTTTTAAACTATTAATAATAATATTGGCTTCTTTTTTGTCCTCAATTTTATCAAATAAATCATCTATATTTTGGCAATTCCAACCTTTAACTTCCTTAAATTTTTCTAACACAGCACGGCGAATAGTTTGCCGACACATATACATAGTAATAAAACCGGGAGTAAAAAAAGAACCGTCTTTATAACCATTAATTTTCTCAAAAATTAAGCCCAAAACTGACGCATTAATTAACGTTTTACTCTCTTCTTCAATGGTATCGTTACTATCACTACTAAAATTATAAGCATTAAGAAATTCAAACAAATATTGTAGGGTATTAAGTGAACCAGTTAATTTGTTACCTTGATTATCTTTTAAAATAGTAGCTGGGAAAATTGGTAATTTTTCTTCTCTTAAATGACTAATAAAAATCGTCTCATATTCAAGCTCAGTTTGCTCAAATAAAGAACTATTCAAATAAGGCACATGGTTAAATTTTTCTTGAAAATCTCCCGTACGTTCATCAAATTTACAAGCTAAAACCTTAAAAAAAAGTCGATTCAGATCATTGTAATTATTGATTTTTTCCCCATTTAAAAAGCTGAAATCTTTATCCCCTTGGTGATAATTAATTAATTGTGCTTCTAATAATTTTAAAAATAAAATACGGTTAATCCAAGTAATAACTAATTCTAAGGCGATCGCCAAAAGTTGTTCTTGTTTATTGTCACCAAATTCGCCAATATTAGTAACTCTTGAAAGTTTATCTAAAAGTTCAATTTCATTGATAGCATTTTCTAACAAAGAGCCTGAATTTCTGTCATTTTCTTTTTGACGTTGAATAAGTTTTTTACTACCTTGTTTAATTTCTGTTAAACCAATAATATGCAATAACTCGCTATAAAAAGCTTTATTTAAACTATTACTATCGTTACCAATATTTAACTTTAATAAATTTTCAGGTGCTAAAGTTTTAAACAGAGGAATTAAACTATTTTCAGTTTCTGAATTAGGATTTTTTAACCAAGTTTCATAATCTCTTAAATCAAAATAAACAAATTTTAGATTACTTTCAATTTCATTAATATAAAGTTTAGCAATATTGTTATAAAAATAATCAGTTTTAGTGCTAGTTAAATTTTTGTCTGAAAAATCAGTAAATTGTTTTAAAAAGTCTTTATTTTCGATAAATAATTTTTCAAAATCTTGAGCATCAAAAATAAACCATTCATAAATATTAGTAATAATTAAATGTTTAATCGCTAAATTTTTATTAATAATTCTTTCTTGTAAAAAATAAAAAATTAATTCGTGTAAAGCCTTAGCATTTAAGTTATCAACTGTAACCATTTCACTCTTATTGGCAGGTTTTTTTGCTTCTAAAATAACGGCTACATTACTTTGAGCATCATTACCATTATGAATTACTAAATCATTTCTACCTTTAGTATTAATAAAATAATGAGGATCATAATAAACCTTTTTTAAGAAATCGATCACTAAATTTTTATGAAATTCTTCGTATTTTTTAACATTAATATTGTTTAATAAATTCCGTAAATTTGTTTTAAATAACTCAATTTGAGTGCGACTAATTTTTACTTTCAGAAATGCTTTATTTGAAGCTTTTTGCGGAGATAGAATATTATTAAGCATTTATTTAATTTCTCAAGATTTAAGCTATTATTTTTAGAATTATTTTTGATTTTAAAATTATAGCAGTCGTCAAGATTATTAGGAGGTTAAACAATGGGTTTAAACCGCTTCTTTATGTCCTTGTTTAAAGTTCTAACGGTTATGGCGATCTCCTTTTAGCCTATAGAGAACCCATTTTATCTCTATTTTGGAAACCTTATGAAATAAGTGTTAAAGTTGATTTTTCATAATTTGGGACAATAAAGACTAGATAATGATTTTAGGCAAGATATTAAAAATGATTGATTTCTTAACATTTAATCAATTCAGTTTAATTTATGATAATGGATATAAATTAATTGTTAATTGTGCATTGCTATAAAAATTAGTAAATAAATTTTATTTATGGCATCAGAAATCGAATTACTCACTCAAGCTGTTAAAAATGGGGATATTCAGCAGGTTAAAATTTTATTAAATGATAATCAAGATAATTCTCCCCTTCATTCTCAATTCTCTCAACTTTTAATCTTGTCATCTCAACAAGGTTATACCGAAATAGTTAAACATTTTTTAACCATAGGAGTTAATGTTAATTATCAAAAGCCACCTTATCAAATAACCCCTTTAATGGTTGCTTGTGCTAATAACCATTATGATACTGCTGAAGTTTTATTAAATCATGGTGCTGATGTTAATTTAACTAATGATGATTCTTCTTCAGCTTTAATGATTTCTGCTTATAAAGGTTATCAAAAAATTGTTAATTTACTTTTAGATTTTAAAGCTGATCTTGATCATGTTGATAAAGATCAAGATACAGCCTTAAATTTAGCTGTTAAAACTAATCAAATTGAAATTATCAAAATTTTGCTCAAAAAAGAAGCAAACCCTTATATAGGTGATGGAGCGTTAACTATTGCTACTGATACTAATAATTTAGAAGTAGCTAAAATTTTATTAGAAGCTGGAATTGACGTTAATAATATTAACGATGATAGTAGTAATGTCTTAATTATTGCTTCTAGTAATGGCAATGATCAATTAGTTGAGCTTTTTCTTGATCATAATGCCAACGTTGATTATCAAGATTTTGACGGTGAAACAGCTTTGCATTTTGCTACTTTAGAAGGATATTTAACTATTGTACAAAAGTTACTTAAATCTGGGGCTAATCCTAATTTAATTAATAGTGAGGGTGATACTCCTTTATTAATTGCTAGTTTACATAATCATACAGATATTTTACTTGAATTACTTAAGTTTAAAGCTGATTCTAATTATGCAAATCAACATGAAACTCCTTTAACTATTGCTTTTTTACAAAATAATTTTATTGCTGTGGAATCTCTTTTAAATTTTGAGGCGAATCCTAATCTTTATTTAACAGATGGTAAAACTTTATTAATGAAAGCCGCTGATCAAAATAATTTGAAAATGTTACAACTTTTATTAACAGCAAATGCTGATGTAAATTTAGAAGATAAAGGCGGTGGTAGTGCTTTAATGTGGGCTGCCCATCGTGGTCATTTAGAAGCAGTAAAATTACTTTTAGCTACTAATAAGGTTAATATCCATCATTGTAATCACGGGGGTTATACTGCTTTAAAATTAGCTGAATTTAACCAATATTCGGAAGTTGTTGAATATTTATTAGGTTGTCAGTTGTAGGTAATAGGTAGTAGGTATTAGGTAGTAGGTTAAAGACTATTTATTTTATAAATCTACGTTTTTTTGTTTTGAGGTAATTTTATAACTGGTAACTAACACCTTCAGAAAAAACCTTCTCTTGATTATTTTTCTATCTTGGTTTAATCTTGTTTGTGGTATTCATTTTTACAAATAGGAGTAATATTTTGGAACGTACTTTTTTAATGATTAAACCTGATGGGGTACAACGTCATCTTGTGGGAGAAGTAATTAAACGTCTTGAAGTGAAAGGGTTTACTTTAGTTGGTTTGAAGTTAATGAAAGTTTCTAAGGAATTGGCTGAAAAACATTATGATGTCCATAAAGATAAATCTTTTTTTGCTGGTTTAGTTGATTTTATTATTTCTGCCCCTGTGGTAGCTATGGTTTGGGAAGGTGAAGGAGTTGTTACTTCTGCTAGAATGCTTATTGGTGCTACTAATCCTTTAACTTCTCCTCCCGGTACTATTAGGGGTGATTTTGGTGTTAGTATTGGACGTAACTTAATCCATGGTTCGGATGCGATCGAAACCGCTCAAAGAGAGATTGCTCTTTGGTTTAAAGAAGATGAAATTTGTAATTGGGAATTTACTCTTAAGCCTTGGATTTACGAATAATAATTTTGACAGGCATTTTGCCTGTTTTTATTCTTTTTAGGCGATCGCCAAATATAATTTTTACTAACTTTATTTTTAATTATGCTTAATTTTTGGCGTAAATTTACTCAAGATAAATTGGCAATCGCCAATTTAATAATATTAACGGTAATCATTATAAGTATTACGATATTACCGTTTTTTTATACTATCCCTATCGATACCATTGATTTTAGTAAAAGTAATGTAACGCCCAATTGGCAACACATTTTAGGCACAAATGATTTAGGACAAGATCAATTAGCAAGAATACTTTTTGGTGGTAAAATTTCCTTAACGGTAGGATTAGCAGCCATGCTAGTAACCATCATTTTAGGGGCAATGATAGGGGCTATAGCTGGATTTTATGGTGGTATAATCGATTCAATTCTAATGGCTATCACAGATTTATTTTTATCTTTACCACAACTACCCGTATTATTATTAATCGTTTATTTATTTAGAGATAGCATTAAATCAATTTTTGGTGCAGAAGTAGGCATTTTTATGTTAATAATATTAGTCATTGGTTTACTTAATTGGATGCCTGTGGCCAGATTAGTAAGAGGTGCTTTTTTGCAATTAAAAGAAATGGAATTTATCAGTGCTGCCAGAATTAATGGTGCAAATTCTTTTCGCTTAATTTTTATTCATATTTTTCCTAATGTTTTAAGTCTCATTATTGTAGCAGCAACCTTATCAGTGGGAAATGCTATTATAGTTGAATCAACCCTAAGTTTTTTAGGTTTAGGTTTTCCTCCCGATGTGCCTACTTGGGGCAGAATGTTATACGATGCTCAAAATTATCTCACCTCTGCCCCTTATCAAGTGATTTTTCCTGCCTTAGCAATATTTTTGACCGTATTAAGTATTAATTATATTGGTGACGGTTTAAAGTCTGCATTAGAC
>CAZWLZ010000265.1:0-5294 GCA_964634505.1 uncultured bacterium
TGGTAGTATCGGTTTTCAGGCAAAACAAGTTATGAAATATGCCCAAAGATTGAGCGAGGCAGTCTGTTTACCTATCGAATATGTGGACGAAAGATTAACTTCCGTAGAAGCAGAAGAGCAATTAAAAACAAATAAAAAATACTCTTATCTTGATAAAGGTTCAGTCGATAAAAGAGCAGCAGCAATAATATTACAGCAATGGTTAGACGAAAAAAGTAATCATTAATACAAAGTAATAAAAATTAATAAAGGAACATAAAAATTTACTTTTTAGTGAGTGAAGTTTATGGCTACCCCTTATTAATGAAGAAGTTAGTAGTTATGACTTTAGTCATAAAAAAAATCTAATTCAAGTTTAATATTTCTCTTATCTTACTAAAGTTGATTACAAGTTATTGTAAGTATCTTATTCTTTGCTACATAAAGCAAAAAATAAGTTAGTTAGGGGTTAGGGAGATTAACTTATTTTAAGTATCCCCTTTTTTACTATTATTTTAATCCGAATAAACACTAAATTTATCTAAAATTTTATCAACGATTTCAAAACTAGCAGGGGGAAAATTAATCTGTTTTAATTCAGACATTTCTACCCATTTAATTGCTTCTGATTCTATTGGCTTTGCCACACCCGCTAAAACTTTACACACATGAGTTATCAGAATAACCTTAAATGTAGCATAGTCATAATTTACTGTAATTAAATGTTCACCTACCTCAATTTCTAAATCTAATTCTTCTTTAATTTCTCTAGTGACACATTCAATAATAGTTTCATTTTCCTCCAAACCGCCGCCCGGAAACTCCCAAAAACCACCCATAGAGTCTTTTAAAAGTCTTTGGGCGATTAAGACATGATTTTTGTCATTAATAATAACAGCAATACCTACTTTTTTTTCTAATAAATCACTAATTTTATTTGACATATTTTTTAAAATTAATATAAATTGTTGACAAAATCAATTACTTCTTGGCCAAATTCTTCTGTAGATTCATAAGGTAAAACATTCCTTCCCTTAATAATTTTCAGTTTAGCATTAGGCAAATTTTGTTGATACAATTCTAGTCTTTCTTGAGGAGTTTCTTGTAAACCTCTTTTACTAATATTGGTTGCTTTATCGCCTATAAGAAAAAGGGTTGGCTGTGTTATCTGACGAATTGATTGGGTATAATCTTCACGCCAAAAACCAGCTAAAAAAGAATAAACACTGTAACGACTTTTATTATTTTTGGCATCTTTTTCTAAAGTATTTAACCACTCATTATCAACACTATTATTATGAGCAAATAATTTATTTTTAGAGAATTTTTCAATAAATTTTCTTCTCTTTGCATACAAATAAAATAGATTACCAATTGGAGAATTAAATAGAAGATTCCAACTTAATTTTAACTGCCATTTTTTAGGCTGATAAGTAATAATATTCCACCCAGGAGGGCAAGATAATATCACACCTTTAATTAAATTAGATTTTTTCATTTTATCAATTAAATAAATACCCACAGGAAATAAAGCACCTTGAATCACTAAGACAACTGGTTTTTTAATAATATTTTGAATAAAAAATTCTAACTGATTCGCCCAATCTTCAGGATAATAGGCAATAGACGGATAGTCACTTTTCCCACACCCTAATAAGTCTGGATTAAAAATAGAAATATTTTGATTATTGTTTTGCCAAAAATTAATAAATCTTTGCCAAAAAACTCCCGATAAACCAACTCCAATGGGATGAATTAGAAGTAAAGCAAAATCATTATTTTGATTCTCAAAATTGTGTTGAGTATAAGCACAATTATAGTTTTTCCAATGATAATATTGGGTTGTTTCATTAGATGTCATATAAATTATTTTCTTGATTTATTTTCAAAATTGACATAAAAAAAGACTCACTAACTAATGTTATCGTGTAAGTCTTTATTTATTTATAAATAATATTTAATGATTGCCGTAATTAAGAAAGCCATTGGCGAGAAGTCATTTTTTCAATAGTAGCCTGAGTTTCTTGTAGTAACTGATTTCTACTATCTCTGACTTGATTCATACTGGGAAGTAATTTACGAGCTTGTAATGTCATATGTAATTGTAGTTGTGCAACATAATCGCTCATTTCTTCTTGATCATTCTCAGATATTTGTGATGTGATATTCAAAATAGTCTCCTTTTTTTTCCATTTCACCAAATGAAGCCTATCATAATAGGCTTTTTTTATTACTATTTATTCTAATTTTGATACATTTTGTAACAATTAGTATAAATTTTCTTTACATAAAAACAAAAAAATAACCAATTATAAGATTAATTATTCACATTTTAACATTAATAGTCATTAAAGGATCGCCAATAGTAGTAATTTTCCATGAAGCTGCATCAAGATAACGACTAGCAATTAAAAAAGGTACATGATTTTTGATTCTTTCTACCAATAAATTAGGGGGAATAAAAGCAGATAAAAAAGGTTCATGTACACTACCAATGTAAGCATATGCACCCCGATTTAACAATATTCCTCCTACCGTATTAAGATTATCAGGTTCAGTAACTGACCAACTATGGATAAAATGAATTATAGTAGGGTATGAGAAAGTAGGGATATTTTCTATATAAGCTAAAGTATTTCCGATGTTAAAAGTGTGGCGATCGCCTTTGGAATTAATTAAAATCAAATCATAGTGCCAAGATTTTTTAGTTAAATTTATCCAAGACTTTAAAGTTGCTTTATTTCGATGAAATAATTTAACATTTATACCCATTTTTATTAAATTTTTTTTGGCATTTTTAAAATTATAATTAACCCAAGGATATTTATGAGAATAACTATCATATAAAAAAGCTTTTTTTTGCTGTAAAAAAATCGAACACATGGCCACATAAACAGACTTAATAGAAGTGCCATGAATCCATCCTGTAATAGCCCACCTTTGTCCATTTTCATCTCTAGCTAAGCCATCAGAAATTGCTAAATATTCATTATTATTTAAGGGTGATTGATATTTAACAGGTAAATTTTTTATTAGGGTAATAGTATCAATATCATCTCCTAATTTTTGATAATTATAACCAGTATTTTTAACCAAATTTTCTATTTTTTGACTTAAAATTTGCCACTTGGTAAAATCAAGAATATCATTTGGCGAACCAAAATTTTCTTCTAAAAAGGTTATAGGTTGCCCTCTATAAGCGGCTAAAGTTACCGCACCCAATAAAGCAGAATCATTAATAGAAGTGATTACTACTCCGGGAGGTTGCCATTTTAATTGTTGCCATTTTTGCGGTAAAAATTGATAATTTTTAGCATTCCAACTATTAGCAATAGTTTGATAAATTAATTGTTTTTGATCTATTTTATGATTATTTTTTATTGATGGTAAAGTAATAATTTTTTTGGGTTTAAACTTATTAATAAATAAAGGTAAATATTGATCATCTTTAATTAAAATTGGGTATCTTTTTTCTAAATTCCAAGTATTAGCAATGGTGACTAAAAAAGTTTCTTCATCAGGTACAATAACTAATTGATTTACAGTAGAATTATTTTGCTGTAATCTCAACATTTGATTACCCAAATCCATCGCCCATTGAGGCCTTAAATCAACATTTTCAGCTAAATTAATCGATTGTTTATAAGCTTTTATTCCTACATAAAAACAAAAAGTTAAATAAATCGAAAGAGCAAAAATAATTAAACTAATAGTTAAATTTTTAGTAATTAAATTTCTGATTGTTTGTAGAGAAAAAATAATTAATTTAATAATTGATTTTAGTCTTTTTTTTTGTTTCATTTTTGAAAAGAAAAACAATAATTAATATCGACATTTTTGTTTATTTTGTTGAATTCTGTCTTGAATATAAAGAGGAATACCTAAAGTTGAGTCGCTGTAAAGTCGTTCAAATTCTCTTTCAAAATGTTTATTAATGGTATTATTTTCAATCACTAATAAAGTTTCATCATTGAGATAATTGGCAGAAGCTGACCAATTATGAGAACCTGTAATTACCTTATTATTATCTATAACTGCAAATTTATGATGCAGTTTATCCCCTTCAGCTAAATTACTTACTCCTACGGTTTTTAAAGGATTTTGCCAAACATTATTATCTTTTTCAATTTTGCATTTATTACTCAATAATTCTACCCCCAATAAATCTAAACCTTCGCTGTAATATTGAAAGGCAAAATTTTTGTCAATTAATGCCCTAATTTTAACTAGATTATTATTTTTTTCTTGTAAAGAATTTGCTATTTGTTGATCACTAAATACGAATAATGCTAAGTCAATTGAGTACAAAGAATTATTAATATTTTCTACTATTAAACCGTTGGTAGTTTCATAAAAAGATTTACTTTTAGACGTGGGTGAAAATTTGACTGTAATTTTACTATCACCTACATTAATTGTTGTTGGTAAACTATCTGGTTTTTGTAATCCAAATAAACTATCTTTTTTGCCTCCTAAACCATCACCCCAAAGCAAGTTAAATTCTTGAGTAAAAATATTAGCTAATTCTTGATTATTTATTACTAAAATATGATTAGCATTTCCTCTTGTTTCTAACTTATCAAAATCGCCATGAATATCACTATAACTGAAGTTTGCCGAACCAGTTACTACTTTTTTATTATCAATAATTATAAATTTATTGTGCATTAAACCACTACCTTTACTACCATCTTCTGTGTCATCTATGATAGGAATATTTGCACTTTTTAAAAGTAATAATGCTTCATTTTGATCATCAATTTTATTGTAAGTATTTTCGACAATAATTTGTACTTTTACCCCTGATTTACTGGCTTTAATTAGGGCATTTGCTATGTTTGGTAAATTTAATTCTTGTACAGCTAAATTAATAGTAGAATTGGCAGAATTAATATTATCAATAATAATTTGTTCTAAATTATCACCCTTTCTTTTGATATGACGATAAGGCTCAATATATTCAGCTTTTTTTGCTTGATTATTATTAAAATAAACTTGGATAAATTTATCTTGTGATAGGGCATTTATTTGATCTTGTGAAGAGTTACTTTTTTTTAAAATAAGAATAATTCCTAAAATTAAAGCAATTCCTAAACCTAATTTTAATCCTAAATTTTTCATTATTTATTATTAATAAATCAAGCAATTTTAACTGAATTAATAAAGAAAAATAGCACCAGTTTCTTGTATATTTAAAGTTCTATTTCCAAATTCTGATTCATTAACTTCCCTAATTTTGACGGTAAGTATATTAGTTGTTTCATCTACCGATACGTCATATTTTAAATTAATTCTTGAACTATTAGGATTAGAAT
>CAZWLZ010000266.1:0-5271 GCA_964634505.1 uncultured bacterium
TGTTTTACAATCGTGTTAATATCTTCATCATACTCTAATTAAGCAACGCCCTAAACCTAAACCATATTTTATCGTTTTAAATTTCTCTCAATTACATCAAAAACAAGTTAGTTAGAAAGTTTTATATTATCCTTAGTAAGTAGGGATGTTTTATTCTAAATTTTTTAGTTACGACATAAAACTCTAAAATCAAAAAATAAAGACAGTTTTTGATAATTTATAGCTATAATTTGATAATTAAAAATCTCCCCAACACCCCAACACCTACCTTAGTAAGGGGGTGAGGGGGATCAAATTAAACTTTAATTTGATTAAGAATAGTTAATAATTCCCGCTCAAAAATAACTTGAGAGCGATTAGTTTTACCACCAAAAAATACATTTCGATCAACTTGTAAAACCCATATTTGAGAATAAGAAATATAGCTAAAAACCACACCAATCATAAGTAAAGCGAAACCCAAATAAACAATTGGTACACCCGGATCAGACTTTATTTGTAATCCCGTACTACCAATTAAATCAATTATTTTCAAAGTAACACCATTAACCTCAATCGGCATTTTTGGACGTACAGCATTAACCAAAGTACCATTAGCATCATAAAGAAACATCGTACCTTGTAAATCTTTAGCAATAAGGGCGACACCAGAACTTAAATCGGGCTTTGTTGGTACCCAAGTCCCCCATAAACGTCCATTATTTTCTGTATTTAATTCCGCCATCGGTAAATTAAAAATAGGACTATTATTAATCTGAACTTTAACAGAAGAAATACCCCAATTAGTTTGATAAAAAGTAACACCGTTATAACGTAAAGGTTGATTAACAAAAATCGTTTTTCGTTTCAATTCTTCTTGATTTTCATTAATAATAGATAAGTCAGAATAAAATTGATCAACTTTACCTTGAGGAGTGTATTTAATCCAAAAATTATTAACTTTAATAGCAAAATTATTTAACTTTTTTGGACTTGATAAAATACCAGCTTCAAAAATATTTTTAACTTGAAAAGTATCCCCACTAGCGATCATTTCTTGAGCAAAAAAACCAGTAAAAGCTCCCCAAATTGAACCTACTAAAATAACAATCATGCCCACATGAACAATAATAGGTCCTACTTTACCCAATATACCTTTACAAGCATAAATAACATTAGTATCATCAAAAATTTTATATCCTTTTTCTAATAAATAAGGCTTAATATTTTCAATAGTGGTATTATTAATATTCGTGCTAAAAGCTAACTTATTAAATTGCTCAGATTTTCGATAAAATTTCCATAATTTAACCGCTTTTAAGGCAGGTAATTGACGCTTAAAAGTACAAGTAATTAAACTAGTACCAAATAATACTAAAATCGCCAAAAACCAACCCGCAGTATAAACATGATTTAACTCTAATTTAATCAGTATTTGCCAAGTTAAAAAACCAAATAAGGCTGGACTTTCAGGGTAATTTTCTTGATAAAAAGCTAAAGATTGATTTTGATCAATAACTGTGCCAAGTATGCTAAAAAAAGCAATCATTAAAAGTAAAATAATTGCCAAACGTAAATCAGTAATTATGCGAATAATTGCGTTAATTAATGGGAATAAATAAGTAGATAAAAAATTTTTTTGAATAGAATTATCAATCATAATCTAAAGTAAATAAAACATAAGATAGCGTTAATGTATGATTTCGATCAAGCAATTATGAATTGAATAAATAACTCTTTTATTGCTCATTGTTCGTTATCAACTTTCAAGTATAATTATAATTATGACTGAAAATTGGTTTTATATCCTCTTAGGGGGCTTTGTATCGGGCATACTTGCTGGTTTATTAGGAATTGGAGGTGGTTTACTTTTAGTATCTCTTTTAAGAGCATTTGGTTATAATTACTCTCAGGCTATTGCTACAAGCAGTTTAGCCATTGTAATAACTTCTACTTCGGGTAGTTTTCAAAACTGGCGCATGGGTTATTTAAAAATAAAGAGAATTTTATTATTAGGATTACCCGCTATTTTTACCACTTTAATTGGTACTTATTTAGTCACACAAATTCCTGAATATTTATTACAATCTGCCTTCGGTTGTTTATTATTTTTAAATATTTATTTAACTAATTTAGGTCAAAATTTGACTGAAAATAAGGAAAATATTAATCTTAATATTAATCCATATTTAGCTATATTAATAACAGGAGGATTGGCAGGTTTACTAGCAGGTTTATTTGGAGTAGGTGGCGGTGTAATTTTAGTACCTTTACAAATTTTATTTTTAAGAGAAAAAATTAAGCAATCAATTCAAAATAGTTTAGGTGTTGTTATGTTAACGTCTATTTTTGCTTGTTTTGGACATTATCAATCAGGTAGTATTTTATTTTCTCAAGGGATAATGTTGGGTATTGGAGGTTTAATTGGGGTACAATTTAGCACTAGATTTTTACCAAAAATATCAGACAAATCAGTTAAATTAAGTTTCAATTTTTTATTAATTATCTTAGGAGTTTATGCTTTTTATTTAGTTTTTAAAAGTTTTTAAATATCAGGTTTATTTTAATTATTATGACTTACACTACTAAACAATTAGTACATTTTTTAGAACAAGAATTAAGGGCTACTTGGCAAGGGAAAAGAATTTCTTTGACAGCAGAAGAAAAAATAGATAATCCAGTCATCGCTAAAGCTATTGATGTGGAAAAAGTGGGAAGAGTTTTTAGTTATCGAGATTTTCGCAGCCAAATTCATCAATATCAACTTGAGCATCAAGTTTCAGGTATAGTTTGGAGGGAAGTTAAATTTAAAGATAAATCTTTTCTTTTCCCTGAATTATATAATCAATTAGTGGAGGTAGAAGGGGATAAACAATATTTACTTAATGCCAAAGAATCAGTGTTAGATTTTTGGCGTGAAATTACAGAAGATATGAAATTTTATTTAACAGAAGATAGAGTTAATCCTATTACTAATGAACATTTAGAATCACTTTATCGAGAAGCTCAATGGGCTGAAATTGATATAGGTATAGATGAAATTTACTTAGGCTTATGTTGGGGTAATCCGAAAGATTATATTCATAAATGGGCTAAACCAGACTCTGGTTATTATAGAATAATTGCTACTAAAACACAGCCTAGTTCAATTAATATTTAATGATAACTTTTTTTACGATACAAAGGTTGTAAAACTTTTTGGTTAGAAAAAATAATTATCAGAACTAAAAAATTATTATAATAAAGAAATAATACTTAATTAAAAGTAAAAAATATTTCAATCAAAATAAATTAATAAAAATCTAATTTACTAAAAAAGATGAAAGTCAACAAAATTTTTTCCTTACATTTTTGCGAATAATACATAAGAACAATTGAAAATGACAAAAATATTGGTAATTGATGATGATCTTTCAATTAGAAATAGTCTTAAAGAAATTTTATCAATACTATCTTTTGAAACGATTATAGCTCCTGATTCAGCTACGGGAATAGTTTTAGCAAAAACAGATTTTCCTGATTTAATTCTTTGTGATATTATGATGCCCAATCTTAATGGTTATCAAGTATTAAAAGAGTTGAAAAAAAATTCTTTAACTGCTAATATTCCTTTTATTTTTTTAACAGCAAAATCCCATTTTTATGAAATTCGTGAAGGGATGAATATGGGTGCGGATGATTATATTATTAAACCTTTTACTTTAAAAGATTTAAGTACAGCTATTAATATTCGATTAGAAAAAAAGAGAACTAGGGAAATAGAGACAGAGAAAAAATTAGTGGAATTAAGAACAAATATTAGTTCACACTTACCCCATGAATTATACACTCCCTTAAATGGAATTATGGGACCTGCACAATTATTGGCACAACTTCCAGAAAAATTAAGTGTAGAAAAAATTGCAGAAATGGGTAAACTTATTTATTCTTCGGCAGAAAGATTACATAATATAATTCAAAATTTTGTTTTATATTCAGAGTTAGAGATAATTACAAATGATCAAGAAAAAATTGCTGAATTAAAAAGTAAAAAAGAATTCTGTTTTCCTGATTATATTATTTTAAACAGTGCTGAATTTATAAGTAATAAATATAATAGAAATTCTGATTTAATTTTGCCAATTATTGATGAAAATATTTGTATTAATATATCTGAATATTATTTTCAAATTGTTGTTAATCAATTAATTGAAAATGCTTTTAAGTTTTCTACGCCAAATAGTCCTATCCAAATATCAAGTCATCTGGATAAGATGAATTATTGTTTTTCTATTGTTGATTCTGGTAGGGGTATGACTGATGAACAAATAGAACGTATCGGCGGTTATATGCAATTTGAAAGAAAAAAATATGAACAACAAGGAGCGGGTTTGGGGTTAACTATTGCTCGTAAAATAGTTGAGTTACATGATGGTCATTTTATGATCGAAAGTGTGATAGGAGAAAAAACTATTGTTACAATTAATTTATCTTTGTACGAAGAAAAATAAGCACTTATTTTTCGTTCAAATAAGACACTAATGTGAGTAACAGAATATTTAATTATTTTTTCTGAAAAGGGCGAACGATGGGACTTGAACCCACGAATGGTGGAACCACAAACCACTGCCTTAACCACTTGGCTACGCTCGCCATTAATTCTTGTTTAATAATTATAACATAATTTAAAAATTTTATCTAGTGTATTTATAAACTTTTTTTAAAATGATTGAAAAGCCCAAAATTGGTTTGTGGGAGTTATTTTTAACGATAGGAGGTTTTCTCTTTTTGGTATTAGGTATAGTTTTAGTCTTGACTAATCCTAAGCCTCAGGATTATGAATTTTTTGCGACAAAAAATTTAATTTTATATTTGAAGGAGAATGTCTGTCAATCTCAAAATAAGAGTTTGGAAGAGATTTTAAAGGGGGAAGTATGTCATTTGATGGTAAATACGGGTGAAAAGCAAGTACCAAAGTTGATTGCTACTACTACTCAACGACATAATTATTTATTGTTGAGTGTTTATGAGACTAATTTATATCTTTATAATTTTGAAACTATAGGTATTTTTAATGAATTTTATGTGATCGGAGTGGATAAGTTATATGATCAAAAATAAAAATTTTATTTATCCTAATTCTTTTTAATTATGAATAACGAAACAGATCAAATTTTTAATGATTCTAAAACTGACATTGATTATACTCGTACTCCTCCTTGGGGACAAGTTACCATGTTGGAGGAGGGTAATGGTTATCGAATTAATCGAATTTTAATTAATCCTGGTCATCATATTAGTACCCAAATGCAC
>CAZWLZ010000267.1:0-5267 GCA_964634505.1 uncultured bacterium
TCTATTTTTTCTTTTTTCTTCTTTGGTTAACTTTCTTTTTTTACTTTTCTTTTTTTGGTATTTCACTACGATTAATCTTAAAAGTTGGGTTTAGTAAAGAAGAATTGCCTAAATTTTGAGTAAAAATAAAATTAATGGTTATAAATATGCTTTAATCACTTACTATATTTATGACCATAGACAACTCTTTTAATATGCGCATAGCCTTATTTACAGAAACATTTTTACCCAAAGTTGACGGTATTGTCACCCGTTTAAAACATACGGTTGAACATTTACAAAAAGAAGGAGATCAAGTTTTAATTTTTTCACCCGATGGTGGTTTAAAAGAATATAAAGGGGCGAAAATTCAAGGAATATCCGGCATTCCTTTGCCTCTTTACCCTGAGTTAAAATTAGCATTTCCTCGTCCTTCTATCGGTTTTGCTTTAGAAAGATTTAAACCAGATTTAATTCATGTAGTAAATCCAGCCGTTTTGGGCTTAGGCGGTATCTACTATGCCAAAAATATGAATATTCCTCTAGTTGCTTCTTATCATACTCATTTACCTCAATATTTACATCATTACGGTTTTGGTGCGTTAGAAGGAGTATTATGGGAATTGCTAAAATTAGCTCATAATCAAGCGGTTTTAAATTTATGCACTTCCACAGCAATGGTTAATGAATTGGTTAGTCATGGTATTGAAAGAGTTGATTTATGGCAAAAAGGCGTTGATACTGATATGTTTCAACCACATTTAGCTTCTCTAAAAATGCGCGATCGCCTCTCCCAAGGCCATCCCGATGCACCTTTATTTTTATATGTGGGTAGAGTTTCGGCTGAAAAAGAAATTGATAAAATTAAACCAGTTTTACAATCAATTCCCCACGCCAGATTAGCCATAGTGGGCAATGGGCCAGCTAAAGAAGAGATGGAAACTCTTTTTGCGGATACAAATACTAATTTTGTCGGCTATTTACACGGACTTGAATTAGCTTCAGCTTATGCTTCGGCCGATGCTTTTATTTTTCCTTCTGCTACCGAAACTTTAGGATTAGTTTTATTAGAAGCGATGGCAGCAGGTTGCCCAGTGGTTGCCGCTTCTAGTGGCGGGATTCCAGACATTGTTACTGATGGTGTTAATGGTTATTTATTCGATCCTAAAGACTGTCAAGGGGCGATCGCCGCTACTCAAAAATTATTAAATACTCAAGATAAGCGAGAAGAAATGAGACAAAATGCTCGTCAAGAAGCTGAAAAATGGGGTTGGAGATCGGCAACTCGTCAATTACAAGGTTTTTATCGTGATGTAATTTCTGATCAGGCGATCGCCAATGTGGCTTAATTTTAGGTAATGGGTAATGGGTAATAGGTAATGGCTAAGGGAAAATAATGCGTTTTCTCTGTTTGCTTTTTTTCTTATTTAATTTGTTCTAAATCTTATTAGAAGAGATTAAATTAATAAAATTTGAAAGTATTTGTAAACCATTACTGGAAGATTTTTCGGGGTGAAATTGTACAGCCATTAAATTATTTTTGGCGATCGCCGCAGTTACTTTTTGACTACCATGAGTAACTGTAGCACAGTTAAAACAGAGATCAACAGGCTGTACATAATAAGAATGGACAAAATAAACTGAAGGCTGAGAAGGCAAATTTTGCCATAGAGAATGAGGATTTTCGCCAAATTCTAAATTATTCCAACCCATATGAGGAATCGTAATATCATCTTCTTTGACAAATCGCTTCACCTTACCTTTGATAATACCTAAACCTTTTTCTATGCCTTCTTCTGATTCTTCAAATAAAATTTGTAACCCCAAACAAATACCCAAAAAAGGCTTTCCTTGATCAATTACTCTCTTGATTACCTCCTCAAGATTACGCTCTCTAAGATGTTGCATAGCAGGATCAAATGCCCCTACACCGGGCAATACAACCCCATCAGCTTGATCAATTTTCTGAGGAGAATCTGTTATCTCAGGGTTACCCCCTACTTTTTCTAAAGCTTTACAGGCAGAGTGAAGATTACCCATATCATAATCAATGACAGCTATATTTAACATTAAAATTATTTTATTAATTAATTATTTATTTCTTATGAAATTAATCATAACTCAACTAGTTTTTTTTATTCGCCCTATTTGACAATTCAGAAAAAGACAGACATTTTAAGTTAAAATCTCATTGAAATTAGAATTTAATGATAATATTGATGTTAAAAATAGAAAATCTCAATAAATCTTATGGAAAGAGAAAAGTTTTACAAAAATTAAATTTAGAGATTAAAGCAGGAGAAATTTATGGCTTATTAGGGGCAAATGGAGCAGGAAAAACCACTACTATTAATATTATTTGTAACTTAATAAATCCAGACGCTGGAATAATAACAATTAACGATCAAAAATTGAGCTATAAAACTAAAAAGTGGTTAGGAGTTGCACCACAACAAAATTTAATTTATCCTCAACTTACTTGTTATGAAAATTTAGCTTTTTTTGGTAAAATTTATGGACTAAAAAGTAATCACTTAAAAACATCAATTATTAATACTTTAAAAGCAGTTAATTTATTAGATAGAAAAGATAGTATCGCAGAAAATTTAAGCGGTGGGATGCTCAGAAGAATTAATACGGCGATCGCCTTAGTACATAACCCAAAATTATTAATTTTAGATGAGCCAACTACTGGTTTAGACATCGAAACTCGTCATGAAATTTGGCAATTAATCTTATTATTAAAAAATCAAGGAATGACTATTTTATTAACAACTCATTTATTAGATGAAGCCCAAAAATTATGCGATAAAATAGGTATCATAAAAAACGGTCAAATAATTGCCGAAGGAGATATAAATCAATTAAAAAAATTGATCAATGCAAAAGAAATTGTGTTAATGCAAACTGATGAAGAAGAGAAAGCCATAAAAATAGCCAATAAATTAGGTTTTACTCATCGTTATTATGGCAACGAATTGGCTTTTTGGTTATCAGAAGAATTAGAATTAAAAGAAATTATCAACCTATTTAAAGATATATCTATCAACTCATTGGCTAGACAACCCATTAATTTAGAACATATTTATTTAGAAGTAACCCAAGACAAATGAAAAAATCCTTACCCTCTTCATTCTTAATAATTATTGCTAGATATATATGGCAACTATATTGGCGAATAATGATGTCACAATTAGCACCATCGACAAAATCAGGGGAATATAATCGCCCCACCAGTCAGTTTCGCCTTCAAACCATTACTCCAGAAAAAAATCGTTATCGACTTTATATCGGTTTAAGTTGTCCTTGGGCGCATCGTACATTAATTACCCACAAATTAAAAGGATTAGAAAATATTATTGATATTTGTTTAGTATCACCTTCCCCCGAAAAAGGAGGCTGGATAATGAAGGAAATTTCTGAAGATTGTCAAACCATCAAACAACTATATCATTTAGCAGAAACTAACTATTCTGGACGTTATACTGTGCCAATTTTATGGGATATTCGAGAGAAAAAAATTATTAATAATGAAAGTTCAGAAATTATAGTAATTTTGAATGATCAATTCAATGAATTTGCTCGTAATGCTTCATTAGACTTGAATCCAGCCTATCTAAAAGCAAAAATTGATTTTTGGAACGAAAAAGTATATCATAGCGTTAATAATGGAGTATATCTTTGTGGTTTTGCCCAAACTCAAAATGCTTATAATGAATCTTGTTTAGAATTATTTAAAAGTTTAGATGAAATTGATCAAGTTTTAAGTGAAAATATTTATCTTTGCGGTAATACTTTAACTTTAGCTGATATTCGATTATTTACTACTTTGATTCGATTTGATGCCGTTTATTATCATTTATTCAAATGTAGTTTAAAAAGAATTGTTGATTATAAAAATATAAATCGATATTTAACTAATATTTATAATCTTGAAGGTATCGCTGAAACTTGTGATTTAGAAACTATCAAAAAAGATTATTACCTTAATTTATTTCCTCTTAATCCTAGTGGTATTATCCCTTTAAATGAATTGACAATTTCCCAGTTGACCATTAATAATTAAGATAAATCTATTCATCTAACAAATATCATGGAAAAACCAGCTGAAGTTAAATATCCTATTCATCAATTATTAAAAAATCGTTGGAGTCCTGTATGCTTTGATAACTCCAGACATATTACAACAGAACAAATTGGCACTTTGTTAGAAGCCGCAAAATGGTCAGCATCATGTTTTAATGAACAACCATGGCGTTTTATTGTTGCTAGTAAAGAATCTCCAGAAGAATATCAAAAATTATTTAGTTGTATTGTGGAAGCTAACCAAAAATGGGTTAAAAACGTACCTCTTTTGATGATTGCTGTAGCTAAATTGACTTTTACTCGTAATAATAATCCGAATCGTCATGCTTTCTATGATGTGGGTTTAGCTTTGGGAAATTTAACTTTTCAAGCTGAAGCTATGGGTTTAAGAGTGCATCAAATGGGGGGTTTTGATGTGGCAAAAACTATTGAAACTTATGGTATTCCTGAAGGTTACGAACCTATTACAGCAGTAGCGATCGGCTATCAAGGCAATGCTAATGATTTTGAAGAGGAATTAAAGCAAAGAGATAATTCTCCTCGTAGTAGAAAATCTTTTGAGGAATTTATTTTTAGCAATACTTGGGGAAATAGTTACTTTTGAAGAATAGTTATGTTTCTTCTGTGGCACAGGCATCCCTCCTGTGAAGGTAATTATAGCCTGCCGATTATTGTTTAAATTTTACCAAATCTCAGTTAAATCTAAACTAAATTCTGGTAAAATTTCCTCTCCTGATAAAATTTGCGGATTATTTAAAACCTCTTTTTCTTTACCTTGACGATATATTTCTACTTCTTTTTGGTCGGGATTAATTAACCATCCTAATTTAACACCATTATCTATATATTCCACCTTTTTTTTTTGAATATTAGTCAATTTATCTGAAGGAGACTTTAATTCAATTAAAAAATCCGGTGCTAAAGGTAAAAATTTTTCCTGTTGTTTTAAGGTTAAATTATGCCATTTTTCTAAAGTAATAAAAGAAGCATCTGGCGATCGATTTGCCCCATTTGGTAACTTAAAACCAGTGGAAGAATCAAAAACTTTACCCCATTTTTTGTGTCGATTCCAAGCAGTTAATTGATAATTCAAATCTGAATTACGATTACCAGTTAATCCTCCTGTAGGGGGCATAATAATTAAATCTCGGCGTTGCTTAATTAGAGTATGATGAAGATATTAACACGATTGTAAAACAAAA
>CAZWLZ010000268.1:0-5239 GCA_964634505.1 uncultured bacterium
AACAAGAAAGTCAGAGTATTCGACAAAACTTTCCTAATTTTGTCGAGGAAGGCATTGCTTTTTATGTTTATGATAGTAACGCTGGTAAAGGAGTTGACTTCTACCGTTTCCAAAATATTCAACAACCTGGTACTTATCTATTTGTTGGGGAAGAAGAAAAAAATAGTATTCTTGCCAATTTTCCTCAATTCCAATTAGAAGGAGTTGCTTTTGAGGTAGTCGCTTAATGAGCTTTAAACTAAGTCGTTTGCTTATAAAATGACTTAGTTTAAGTTTAACTATTAGAGATCAAAATTATCATAAGTGTGATAGTATATAAAAACTTAGAAAGATCAAGAAAAATTCAGGTAAGCACATCAAGTCTAATATATTCAATATAAATTATTTTAAGTTCAAAATGTGAATTGATATGGCAAAAGGAGATCAATTATATGTTTGGCGAGAATTAGCTAATGTAGAAGGGATTTACGAACATCATGGTATTGATTGTGGTGATGGAGATGTGATTCATTATCGTAAACCTAGTGAAATTATTGAAAAAACACCTTTTTCTACTTTTTCCAAAGGTAATCCAGTTTATATTCGTGAATATCCTATCGGTTTTTGTTTTATTGGTGATGTAGTGGTTAATCGAGCTATAAATCGTTTAGGTGAAAATAAATATAATTTATTGTTCAATAATTGTGAACATTTTGCTACTTGGTGTAAAACTGGTGTTAACGATAGTAAACAAGTTCGAGAATTTGTACCTATTCTCAATAAATTAGATGCTTTTCAATTGTTAAATCCGATTAAAGATGCAATGAAGATTACGGATAAAAATAATACTGAGGAAATTTTTAATAAGGCTTTAGTTGATATTAAAACTGTCTGGAATCAAATACAGCCTCTTTATCAAAAAGGTATTGATGAGATAGAAATATGGAATAAAATCGCTCAACAAGCTATCCAAAACAATAGAGATGATTTGGCTAAAGAAGCTTTAAAACGTAAATTGGATTATAAAAAACAAGTACAAGATATACAAAAACAGTTAGAAAGTTTGGCGGTTATGACTGAAAATTTAATTCAAAATAAACGTAATATTTAATTAAATTTTATTTATATAGCAACAGACAGATTAGTTGAGATATTTCAATCTATAAGGGCAAGGGTTTAAACCCCTTGTTAACATCCATCCTAACTACCCTAACCCCTTGTTAACGTCATAACCGTCTTGGTGAGTGCTATCTTAACTTTTTATTTTTTTAGCAATATTCCTTGAGTTGGACTTAAAAATAGTGCTAAAATAAAAAATATAGTTATTACTAAAACAATAGTTGCACCTGATGGTACATTAAAATAGTAACTGATATATATTCCAAGTACTCCACTTATACTTCCTATTATTGCCCCTAAAATCATCATTTGATGTAATTCTTTAACTAATAAATAAGCTGTAATACTAGGCCCTACTAATAGTGATACAACTAAAACTATTCCTACTCCTTGCATACTACTAATAATTGTTAGGGTAATCCCTGCTAATAATCCTAAATTAATTAAGGTTACTGGTAACCCGATCGCCTTAGCTCCCATAGCATTAAATGTATAAAAAAGCAAGTAAGGATAAAATAATGTAACAAAAATTAATATTATTACAGTGATAATCAAAGTACGCCAAATATCAAGAGTAGTAATGCCTAGAATATCGCCAAAAAGGAGGTTATGAAGATCAATTTTACTTTCTAATAAGGTAATTAGTAAAATGCCTAAGGCGAAAAATCCTGAAAAAACTAAAGACATGGCGACATCGACTTTTACCTTTGATTGAGATTGAATCCAAGCAATAATAAAACTACTTAACATTCCAGATATAAAAGCACCGATAAAAATATCTACGCCTAAAAAAAAGGCGATCGCCAAACCAGGTAACACAGCATGAGCAATAACTTCCCCTAAATAACCCATTTTTTGCACAATTAAAAAACTGCCCGAAATAGAACAAAGAATGCCTAAAAGAATAATCATCACAAAGGCATTACGCATAAACTCAAAATTAAGAGGTTGTAACAAAAAATTAATCATTGGTTATAAGTATAGAAACCATTAAAAATAAATTATAATATATTTTGGCGATCGCCAAAATAAAAATAGCAAAAAGTTACCCTAAAAAACTGTAAACTAAAAATCAACAAAACATAATAAAACTTTACAAAAAAAAATAATGGAGTGCGTAATTCACAGAAAAGCAGAATTTAGTGCCAGTCATCGTTATTGGTTACCAGAATTAAGCGATCAAGACAATAAAAAAAAATTTGGACTTTGTAGTAATTATCCAGGTCATGGTCATAACTATGTGTTATATGTATCCTTAGGGGGAGACTTAGACAATTACGGCATGGTACAAAATTTATCCAACGTCAAAAAGGTAATCAAAAAAGAAATTACCAGTCAATTAAATTATAGTTATCTCAATGACACTTGGCCAGAATTTAAAGAAACATTACCAACCACAGAAAATATAGCAAGGATAATTTGGCAAAGATTAGTGCCTCACTTACCCTTAGTAAATATTAAATTATACGAACACCCTCAACTTTGGACAGACTATCAAGGAAAAAACATGGAAGCAAATTTAAGTATTCAAACTCATTTTAGTGCAGCCCATCAATTAGCATTAGCTAGTTTAAGTTATGCCGAAAACCTAGAAATTTATGGCAAATGCGCTCGTCCAAATGGCCATGGACATAATTATCATTTAGAAGTATCGGTAACAGGAGAAATCGATCCTCGTACAGGAATGTTAGTTGATTTAGGAGAATTACAAAAAGTAGTTGAAGACTATGTAATTGAACCTTTTGATCATACTTTTTTAAATAAGGATATTCCCTATTTTGCCGAAGTTGTACCCACCGCAGAAAATATTGCCGTACATATAGCTAATTTATTAAAACAGCCTATTAGTAAACTAGGAGGCAAATTATCTAAAGTAAAATTAATTGAAAGTCCTAATAATTCTTGTGAAATTTACCTTTAAAATTGATGTTACGCAAAATAAGTAAAGAGGAATAGGTAGTAGGTTTTAGATAGTAGGGAATAGATAATAGGTTAAAAGCTAATTACATTAAAATATAGGCTTTTAAATTTTAACTTAAAACCTTCGTGTTTAACCTAACACCTAATACCTTCTATAATCTAACGCCTAACACCTTTACTTCTGCTTAATGGTTATTATTATATAGAAAAAAAATAATTGTTAATAGTTTATAAGAACTATAGGTTAAATAATCAAAAGTATTTGATAATATTAGCAAAAGTCGGTTAATTTATTAAATGACTTACAATTAATAGTTCTTAATTTATAGGGATATTTGAACATGGAATCTGAATTTAAAGAAACAACAGAAACGATCGCCTCTGAAGTAGAATCTTTAGGGAATGCACTAAACACAGAAGTAGGAAACATGATGTCTTCTGCTAAACTTCCTGTGGGCAATAATGATCAACCTTGGCAAGAATGGGTTGATGTGGTAGTAGATTTTTTATCCAAAGTACCTGAACAATTAGGTAGCTTTTTCTCTAACTATAAACAACCTTTAACTACTCTTGCACTAATCTTTACGGCCGCTATTTCCGTATATATTACTTTATCAATTTTAGACGCAGTAAAACATATTCCTTTACTAGCCTCAATTCTTGAATTGATCGGATTAGGATATACCATTTGGTTTGTGACTCGCTATTTATTAAAAGCATCTAATCGTCAAGAATTATTTGCTGAATTAGATAGTTTTAAACAACAAATTTTAGGCAAATAAATCAGTCTAAGAATCTTAAAAATTTACAGGGGGTTAAATCCCCTTGTCAATAAATTCAAAAAATTTGAGAATATTTAAACTTTTTCTTAAAAACTATTTTAGATTTATAATTAACCATGTCATAATTATCCAATAAAATTGTAAGGTAACTAAAAAAATATGGAATACATTGAAGTTTTTAATAAATTGGATCAAAAATTATCCAATAAAATTGACGAGCTACAAAAACAACAAGAAAAACTCTTAGAAAGAAAAAAATATCTTTTAGAAACAAAACAAAAAATACATTGTTTTCTAAGTGATGCCTATGAAATGAAACAATTATTAGATTTTAACCCTGATTTAATTCATTCTGTTAGCAGTGAATTAGGTAAAATTTTTACGGAAGGAAAAAGTTTAGATTTCAAAAAAACTAATCAAATCAAAGCTTCTGAAGAATTAGAATCCATGATGGAAGCCCCCATAGAATCTAGCTCAGATTTTATGAATACTCAAGACTTAGATCCTTCTTTGGTAATTGATTCAGACGAAGAAGAACCTATTAAAATTTATAAATTTATTGATTCTGATGGCAAAGACACCGCCTTTTAAGATTTAATAAACAAAAATAGTATTCAAAAAACTTACATAAAGTTAATTACATTTACTAAGGCAAGGGGTTTAAACCCCTTGTTTTTATGAAAAATCAAAATATAGTAGTAAAGAAAAAAGTTATAGTAATTTTAGAGATCAAAAATAAATTTTATTTTTGGTGTCAATTTTTATAACTTAATTTGAGTTAATTACAATAAAAAAATTATAATATTAATAATCAAGTGTTATTTAGTTTATGGAAAATTCTAATTCTATTCCTGTGGTGGTAAATGGTGCAGGGGGAAAAATGGGGAAGGAAGTCATTAAAACTATTGCTAAAGCGAAAGATATGACTCTTATTGGAGCAATTGATCAAAATCCAGCTTATTTTGGAGAAGATGCTGGAGAGATTGCAGGTTGTGGTACTCTGGAAATACCCATTTTAAATGATTTACAAAGTGTTTTAGTTTTAGCTACTCAGTCGCCTATTCAAGGAGTCATGGTGGATTTTACCCATCCTGATAGTGTTTATGAAAATGTTAGAAGTGCGATCGCCTATGGGGTACGTCCAGTAGTAGGAACAACAGGATTATCCCCCCAACAAATTGAAGATTTAGCCGCTTTTGCTGAAAAATCTAGCACGGGAGTTTTAATTATTCCTAATTTTTCCATTGGGGTAATTTTAATGCAACAAGCAGCAATTCAAGCTAGTAAATATTTTGATCATGTAGAAATAATCGAATTACATCATAATCAAAAAGCAGATGCCCCTAGTGGTACAGCTATTAAAACCGCTGAAATGTTATCGAATTTGGGCAAAACTTATAATCAAGCCCAAGTGAGTGAAACAGAGACTTTAGCAGGAG
>CAZWLZ010000269.1:0-5228 GCA_964634505.1 uncultured bacterium
TTAAGGTGGTTGATTGCTTCCATCACCATCAAAGAATCCATCCCTAAATCTAAAAGACTATCTGTTATCGAAATTTTTTCAGGAGATATTTCTAAAATAGTTGCAATAACGGATGTTAAATAATTAATAATTAATTTTTCTCTCTGTGGTGGTGACACCTGTTTTAATTGATGTAATAAACTAACAGAGGAATTATTTTGCTTCGTTTTGGAAACAATTTTCGTAAAAATTTTTTCCAAATAAGGATAACTATCAAAATTAGGAAAAATTTCAGCAATTTTTTCCCAATTAATCTTCATAATTCCTATTTGTGACTCATCACGATTAATTAAATAACCTAATAAATTAATGCCTTCATCTGTATCCATTAACTCCATACCTTTAGCTGTAATCAAATTTGTTTGTGTCTTTGCCATACCCGTATTAAAAGCACCCCAATTAATACTTAAAGCAGGTAAATTTAAACTATGACGATAAGCTGAAAAGCTGTCTAGGTAAGCATTAGCGATGGAATAATTACTTTGCCCTACCGAACCTAACAAAGATGCTACAGAGGAAAAAAGGACGAAGAAATCGAGAGCATGATTAAGAGTAATTTGATGTAAATTCCAAGCGCCTAAAATTTTTGGCTGCATTACTATGTTTAAATTTTCGGCAGTCAAATTAGTTAAAAGTGAATCACTTAAAATTCCAGCAGTATGAATGATACCTTTGAGAGGAGGTAAGGGAGGTTGAATAGAATCAAAAACCTTGGTTAATTCTTCATAGTTAGAGACATCAACAGCATAATTGACAATATTAACTCCTTGATTAGTAAATGTTTCTAAGTGTTTATTTATATCATCACTTGGTTTATTTTTACTTAACAAAATAAGATTTTTAGCACCTTGATTAACTAACCAATTAGTAACTTTTTTGCCTAAATCACCATTACTTCCTGTTACTAAATAAGTAGCATTTGAAATAATTTTGACAGAATTATTTTTATTAAAATTTTTATTGCTATCAGTATTTTGTAAACGAGGATAATAATAAAAATGATTACGAATACCAATCATATTTTCAGTGGTGGAATTAATGATTTTATCTAATATTAATTGAGAAGAAAAAGAGTCATTATTTTCTATATCAATTAAACCTCCCCAATATTCAGAATTTTCTAAAGCAATCACTTTGCCTAATCCCCATAGGGAGGCATTGTGAGGATTAATTTTTTCCTGATTTGTGATTAATTGAGATGCCTTAGTGATTAACCATAATTTACTTTTTTGGGTAGTTAAAATTAACGATTGTATTAAGTAAATAATAGGCAAACAATTTAAAAAATTAGTCTTTGTTAAATCTAATTTTTCAGTTATTTCTGTCTCATTGAAACCCCAAGTATAAATAATTTTATCGATACTAATATCTATCTCTTTTAATAATTTTTGATAATCTTCTTTGCCCTTCGGATTTAACCAGAATTGATTATTTTTTTGTTGATATTTATTACCTTGATAAACTAGATAAAAATTAATATTTAACTCTCTTAAATAAGAGGCAATATTTTCTCCTAAACCGCCTTCTTCACTAAAAATTAAATAACAATTTTCAGAAGATTCTTTTAATTGGGATGGTATTAAAGAAGACGTAATTAAATTGTTAGAAATAGAGGAGGTTTCAATAACTTGGTTATTATCTTTTTGCCATGTGACTTCATATAACCAATCTGTATTATTAACAGGGGTGTTTGTTTTGATTGCGTCATACCAATAACGTTGATGTTGCCAAACATAATTAGGTAATTTCACTTGTTTTAATTGAGGATAATCTTGATGAAAATTCACCCAATTAATATTAAATCCCAAATTATAAAATTCTTTTAAACTATTAAGAATGGTTAGCAAATTAGATTTATTTTTGCGTAAACTTGCTAAGTAAATATAATTTTTATTAATATTAATATCACCATTTTCAAAGATACTTTTTGTTATTGCTAATAAAGTCGGTTTTACCCCAATTTCTAAGAAGATTTGGGAATTTTTTGTTTCTAAATATTTAATACTAGGTAAAAATTGTACTGGTTTAATTATGTGTTGAATCCAATATTCTGGTGTAGCAATTTCTTTAGTAATGATTTCTCCTGTTACATTAGAAATAATTTTAAGTGTAGGCAAGTTATACGCAATTTTTGTAGCTATTTCGCTAAATTCAGCTAAGATAGGTTGCATCATCTCAGAATGAAAAGCATGAGAAACTTTTAATTTTTGAGTTTTAATATTATGTTTAGATGCTTCTATTTCTAATCTCTCTAATTCTTTTTTCTCCCCAGATACAACTATATTATTATCACTATTAATAGCAGCAATTGATACTTTATAGTGATAGGTTTTAATCATACTTTTTACTACTATTAAGTTCGTAAATAAACATAACATTCCTCCATCTAAAGGTAATTTTTGCATTAATTTACCTCGATAAGCAATCAACTTTAAACCATCTTCTAAACTAAAAACTCCTGCTAAAGTTGCTGCTACATATTCTCCTACACTATGGCCAATTAATACGCTTGGTTTTATACCCCAATATAACCATAGTTTGGCTAAAGCATATTCCATTACAAATATAGCCGCTTGGGTATAGTTTGTTTGATTTAAGATGTGTTTATTTTCTGTATCAAAAATAATTTCTGTAATTGGTTTTTCTAAATAATTAATTAAAATTTCTTCGCATTGATCAATTATTGTTTTAAATGTAGGGTTGGTTTGATACAATTCATAACCCATGTTACTATATTGTGATCCTTGTCCTGTAAATAAAAATACGGTTGATGATTGATTACTGATAGTTGATGACTGATGACTGATGCTTGATAAAAGTTGCTTCTGTAAGTCTTCTTTGTTGGTGGCAACTATTCCTAGTCTATGTTTAAAATGAGTGCGTCCTAGGTTTGTGGTATAACAAAGGTTAGCTATATCAATAGCTTCATTTGTTGCTAAATAGTTTTGATAAGTGGTAATTAATTGCTGTAAAGCAGTTTCTGTTTTAGCTGATAAGGTTAATAGATGTTGATTTCTATTTATTTCATCTGTTGATTTTTTTTCTTTTTCTACTAAAGATAATTTTTGTTGCTCAATTTTCGCAAGGTTTTCCGATTTTAAATCACTAATTATTATATGGGCATTGGTGCCTCCAAAACCAAAAGAACTAATGCCCGCATAGCGAGGTTTATCTGACTGCCATGTCTTCGTTTTGGTGGCAATTTTTATTCTTGTTTTCTCTAAATTGATATAAGGATTCAATTCAGTAAAGTTAATAGTAGGAGGTATCAATTTATTTTTTAAGGCTAATACGGTTTTAATTAATCCTGCTATTCCAGCGGCGGCTTCTAAATGTCCAATATTTGTTTTAGCACTACCCACCCAAAGAGAATCTTCCCTCTCATCCTTTGAAATTAGATTAGAATTAGTAGTTTGAGAATTGAAGGAAATTGGAAATAATTGAGCTAAAGAATTAAGTTCGATTGGATCGCCTAGACTTGTCCCTGTGCCGTGAGTTTCGATATAATTAATTTTATCTTGGGTAATCTTTGCCTTTTTCAAACATTGTTGTATAACTTGTTGTTGTGCGATGCCTGATGGTGCCGTTAAACCGTTACTAGCTCCATCTTGGTTAATAGCTGTGCCATGGATTACGCCCAAAATTTCTTGACCTTCTTTAATGGCAATATCAAGGGGTTTTAAAATGATTACGCCACAACCTTCTCCTCTTACATAACCGTCTGCATCGGCAGAAAATGTTTTACATTTGCCGTCTTTGGCCATCATTCCAGCTTTTTCAAATGTGGCAGTTAATTCGGAGGAAAGAATTAAGTTAATTCCGCCTACAATTGCTTGACAACATTCTCCATTTGTGATACTGTTAACTGCTAGGTGTATCGCTACTAAAGAAGATGAACAAGCTGTATCGACACTAAGAGAAGGACCTGTTAAATTAAAATTATAAGAGATACGATTTGCGGCGATCGCCAAGGCATTGCCTGTGCCACTATAGACGTTAACATCAATATTATTTTTAAGAAGTAAAGAGGAGTAATCACAGTTACTAATACCAATGAAAACACCCGTATTACTACCTGATAAATCATTTAAGGGAATGTTGGCATTTTCAAGGGCATGATAAGTTACTTCTAATAATAATCGTTGTTGAGGATCAATATTGACAGCTTCTCGATTAGATATATCAAAAAAATTAGCATCAAATTGATCATAATTTTCAATATATCCGCCAAGATAATTAAACGGGCGATTATGAGGTGCAGAAATAGCTGATTTTCCTTGTTGTAAAAGTTGCCAATATTCATCAATATTATTAGCATGAGGAAAACGACAAGCCATGCCTACAATGGCAATTTTTAATTCTTCTGGTTGGGTAAAATCCGATGATGTGGTTAAGGGTATTATATCGGTTGGTGAGATAGAATCAGGATGAATATAATCAACTAAATAATTAGCCAAAGATTCTATATTAGGATAGTCATAAGCAAGAGTAGGAGAAAGTTTTATCTTTAACCAGTCTTCTAATTCACCTGTTAATCTCACCGCTTGCAAAGAATCTAAACCATAATTGATAAAAGGTTGTTTAATATCTATGTCTGAAGATTTTAAACCCACACGATTAGCAATATTTGATTGTAACCATTCTTGAATAGTTATTGTTTCACTGGAAAATGAAAAATTATGGAAATTGCTTTGAGTTTTTGTTTCTTCTAAAGACGGATTAACAGAAGAGAAAAAACCTTCAGTCAAATTCCACTGGGCAACAATACTCAATTTTTGATCGATAAAATTCTGTTTACAAGCATGACGAGCAATTTTACCACTTGAAGTTTTAGGAATACTACCAGTTTTTAATAAAACTATACTATAAACTTGTAACTCGTGATTTTGAATAATAGCTTGACGAATAATGCTAATAATTTCTTTTTCTAAAATTTTATTTTGACTTATTTGACGTAAAAAAGTCCTTTTTACTTCTAAAATTACTACTAATTGCTCTTCTTCATCTACTTCTATCGCAAAAGCCGCACAATTTTCTGAGTTAATTGCCTCGTGAGAATTACTGATAGTCTCTTCAATATCTTGGGGATAATGATTTCGGCCTCGAATAATAATTAAATCTTTCAGTCTGCCTGTTACAAATAATTCTCCTTCCGACAAAAAACCTAAATCACCCGTGCGTAGATACCC
>CAZWLZ010000270.1:0-5228 GCA_964634505.1 uncultured bacterium
GGGAAGTAATAGTGGCTGGGTTCATGTAGGCTACTCCCCCAACCATAAAAACCAAGAATTAACTATTAATAAATATGGTACTTTTGAAGGATTGAAAAAATATTAAACCGAAAAATTAGGGAATAAAAATTTAGCCAAACCTAATAAAAGGGCAACAACTACACCGCCGCCAATAGTACGAGCGATAAATTCTAAATTATCAAGCCTTTTACTAATACCGTTTTGCCCTTCTTCAATTTTAGCAAGAGCTATTTTAACATCGGTAAATTCTTTATTTATATCTTCTTTAAATTGATAAAACTTTTTATCTGTATCACTACTTAAAGAGTTAAATTTTTCGTTAATAAAATCTTTTAATTCTCTTAAATCATTTTCAGTAACAGTACTCATATTTTAATTATTGATAAATTAATTGACATTATATTAACATAAAATACCCTGAAAATCCTCGTGTCGGCGGTTCAAATCCGCCTCTTGGCATGGTTTGATGACATTATTTTAAATAATGCCATTTAGGATCGTGAGACTTTAACAAGGGAATTAAGTAGTCTTTGGTTAAGGTTTTAGGATCACAGTGATTAGATTTTGGATTACAACAGAAAAAATATTTATCGGGTTTAATTACTAAATAATCTTTCTGACAACTAGGGCGTGTCATCAATTAGAACTGAAAAACAAGTAAAATATACTTCAAAGTTATTTTTTCTGCAAAAAGAGGATGTGGTAGTTCATTATGCGTCGTTATGCTTTAACAGATGACCAATGGGATAGAATTAAAGATATGCTTCCAGGTAGATTTGGTACAGTGGGAGTTACAGCTAAGGATAATCGATTATTTGTGGAAGCTGTGTTGTCTCGATACCGTGTGGGTATTCTTTGGCGAGATTTGCCGCGAGAAATTTGGCGATTTTCGAGTTGTTCATACTCGTTTTTGTCGTTGGAATCAAAAAGGGGTTTGGGAAAGAATTTTTCTGGTTTTGGCTGAAGATGCAGACAATGAATATGCAATAATTGATTCAACTATTGTTCGTGCCCACCAGCATAGTGCTGGTGCAAAGGGGGGGATAAAAATGAAGAAGCGATCAGTCGTAGTAAAGGTGGTTTAAGTACAAAAATACACGCTACTGTCGATGCTATGGGTAATCCTACGGGATTTTATCTTACACCTGGAAACAATTGTGATCTTGATGGTGCGGATGTTTTATTGGAAGATTTAGAGGCTGATACCTTATTAGCTGATAAGGGTTATGATGCGGAGGAAAGAGTAATTGAAAAACTGGAGAAACAGGGCAAAATAGCCGTTATACTCCCCAAAAAGAATAGAAAAGAACAACGAGAATATGATAGACACTTGTATCAGGCAAGACATCTAATTGAGAACTTTTTTGCTAAATTAAAACAATATAGAGCGATCGCTACTAGGTATGATAAACGAAAAATTAATTTTCTCGGTGGTATTTATTTAGCGGCGATTGTTATTTTGCTTAATTGATGACACGCCCTACACCTTCTATTATTTTTATTTCTTCTACTGTCAATTCGTATAATTCATAAACTATTTTATCTATTTCTTTCTCTAATTTACTCGTATCTGTTTTAGGATTAGCTTTTTTTATTTCTAAGATTTCATCTACTAATTTTATGATTGGTTTTTGTTGTTTCTCTGAAATAGTTGGAATAGGAAAAGGTTTTAAATAATTAGTTTTAAAGACAAAATATCCTCCTCTTAATACATAGCCAGTAGATGTTAAAAAATACCATAATACTTTTGAATTTAATAACGCTAAATAATATTTAGATGATTCTTGATTATCTTTAAAAACAAAACTGTAACATTTAGTATTATGAAATAAGCCAGTATAATCGTAAGTCATATTGCAACCATAACTTATCTCAGGAGTAATTATTTTTTCTCTTTCAAATTCTGTCATATTTTGAGGACGACTAAAACACCACCACTCATGTTTAAATTTCCCTTCTTCTCTATTTTCTAATTCAGATTTATTTTTTAATAAATAATCCCATGCGAAAGGAAAATTATCTTTAATTTCTGTTTGAGTATATAAAACAGCTTTATTCTTAACAAATTTATAAGGAAAGATACACCATATTTTAGGATTTAATGGTTTATAACGATGAACATCCGCACCTTTTAATAAGGGTTTGACAAAGTCTTTTTCTATTTCTATATCGCAGTTTAATGAATTAGAATAAGCTGTAATAATACCTTTATTTTCGCTTTTATGTTTTAGGAAATAAATTTTATCAGCACTGGTGGCTATCCCCTGAAAAATTTTACTACAAACATCTGCTAAGGTGCGAGGTTGTTGCTGTAATTTTGTTAATATCTGAGAAGTTTTTCCTACTGAAAAATTCCACTCTGTTTCATCAATATCTTGATTAGAAATTAAGCCAATTTTTACTAAATTGGTATCTAAACTATCATTATTTGTTGCTACACCTAAAATATTTGTAAAATCAGTTAATTGGGCGTTTTGTTGTAATTCGATAAATTTAAGGTAATCATTTTGATTAGATAAAAACAATAAACAAGTATAAGTAGTGGCTGATTCAAAAACTTGACTCGCACCAAAATCAATAATTTGTTTGAGCATTTTTTGATTAGCAATCAACTTTCTTAAATTTTTCCCAAAAGCAGCTTGAAAGAATTTATGAGGTACGATATAAGCTATATTTCCTTGTTTAGAAATTAATTTAGTTGCTAATTCAATAAAACAACAATAAATATCAAAACTACCTAAAGCTGAAATAAAATTTTCTTTAAAATATTTTGCTGATTCGGGTGAATTTTTTTGAATGTCTTGAATACGAATATAAGGGGGATTACCAATAATCAGATCAAAACCAATAAAATCGCCATTTTCATCTAAAACTTCAGGAAACTCAAAACGCCATTCAAAAGCATTTTCATAAATACGATTACTTTTTTTATCCTCAATTAGCTTTTCTAACTCGTTAATTTCTCTTTGCAAAATAGCTTCTCTTTTTGCTTGGGCTTTTTTTTCTTTATCAGTTTCAGGTAAAAAAGATTGTTGATTTTGTAGATTAAATAAATCTCCTTGTTTTTTTCTTAAATCTTGCTGAAGGGGATCATTTCCTGTCAACTCTAAATTAAAATTATCTTTAAATTGACTAATTAACTTTTCTATGTTCTTTTTTTGTTGGCGACTTTCAGGATTATGATAAGTTTTAATTGCCTGTCGATAATCATCAATAGTTAAGTTATGTTTTTTCAAAGCAAATTTTAAATCAGAATTTAACTCAAAGCGACTAATTAAAGAATTACCATGTTTAATATTGATGTCTATATTGGGTAAAGTTTCGAGAATGCGATCCCCCCCATCCCCCCTTGTGAAGGAGTTAACCCCCCCATCCCCCCTTAAGAAGGTGGGAGTAAGAGAAGAGGAGTCAAAAGCTACCCTTTCTGAGGAGGTATCACTCCGAAAAGCCCCCATTTCCAAGGGGGTTGGGGGGGTTAGGGTTTGGGGGGATTTATAATAAGCGTTTTTGAGTAATTCAATCCATAAACGTAAACGACAAATTTTGACAGAATTAATATTAATATCAACGCCAAAAAGACAATTTTCAATGATCGTTTTCTTTTCATTAAATAGTGTTTCTTGGATACGTTGACTAGAGGCAAAATTAGGCTTATAAGAGTATAAATCGCCGTCTTCATCCTTAATAATTAACTCATCATTTTCTACCTTAATGGTATATTTTTTTATTAGTTTTCCTTCTTTATCTCGGATAATTCCCAACTCACTTTTAAGGGCTATAATCTCATTTAAAGCCGACACTAAAAAATGACCCGAACCCACTGCGGGATCACAAATTTTGATAGAATTAATGATTACATTAGCTTCATTAGGATCATCAATTTTATTATATAAATCAGTTAAATTTTGACAATTCCAATGTTTAATTTGATTAAATTTTTCAATCACCACATTAGTAATAGTTTCTTTACACATATACATCGTAATGAAACCGGGTGTAAAAAATGATCCATCTCGATAACCGTTAATTTTTTCAAAAATTAAGCCTAAAACGGAGGCATTAATTAAGGTTTTATTTTCCTCTTGAATTTCTTCGCCGCCGTCGCTACTAAAATCATAAGCTGATAAAAATTGAAATAAGTAATCTAAAGTTCTTATTTCGCCCGTTTTCTTTTTTCCTTGATTGTCTTTTAATACAGTAGTTTTAGATATAGATAATGTTTCTTGATGATCTAAATTGGCGATCGCCAAAGTTTTATTTTCTAAATCAGTTACTTCAAATAAAGAACTATTAAGGTAGGGAATATGTTTAAATTTGGTATTAATACGTTCTTTTCTTTGATCAACTTCTTTGGCTAATACCTCAAAAAAAAGGGTATCTAAATCGTTAAAATTGTTAATTTTTTCTTGATTAATAAAACTATAATTTTGATCGTTTTGATGGTAGCTGATTAATTGCCCTTCTAAAAGTTTTAAAAATAAAATACGATTAATCCAAGTAATGACTAATTCTAAAGCAATATTTAATAATTGTTCTTTTTTATCTTTACCAAAAGATTCAATATTTGATAAATTATCTAACTTATCGTAAGTTTCTAATTTGGCGATCGTATTTTCTAATAATGAGCCTTGATGACGGTTTTTCTCAGGCAGACGTTCAATTAATTTTTTACCGTTTTTCTTAATTTCAGTTAAACCGATTAGATGCAATAACTCATCATAAAAACCTTGATCTAAAGTATTACTATCATTGATAAAAGGTAATTTTAATAAATGTTCAGGAGATAATATTTTATATAAAGGAATTAATTGATCATCTTTTAAATTTCGGTAGTCATTAAGATTAAAATAAGTACAATTTTCCTTAAGTTTATCCTCCACCTTAGCAATGAATTCACTAGCAATTTTGTCATAAAAAAAATCTTGATTTTTACTTACTAATTTTCCTTCTTTAAAATCTGTAAATTTTTCAATTAATTTTTTATCTTGATAAAATAACCTTTCAAATAGAGTGGCATCAAAAATAAACCAATTAAAAATATCGGTAATAATTAAGTGTTTTAATTCAATATTTTTGTTATCAATTCTTTCTTCGAGATAATAAAATAATAATTGTCGTAACGATTTAACATTAAATTTATCAAGAGTTACCATTTCTCCTTGATTATTCGGCTTTTTTGTCTCAAAAATCACCCCTACCGTACTGGA
>CAZWLZ010000271.1:0-5167 GCA_964634505.1 uncultured bacterium
CTGAAGCGACTAAATAGCCATCTTCGTCTTTTTCAATAACTACATTAAAATATTGATTCATAATTTCCTCCTTTTTATTTTAATCTGTGTCTAATTCTTTACCCATGCGATACTTTATATCGTAGTTAATTATAAAGTCTAATTCTTCGTCACTAAAGCCATAATGTTGGGCTAATATTTTATCTATTTCGTCTATTATTGGTTTTGATAAACTAACAACATATATTTTTTGTATAACTTTTCCTTTTGTTTTAGAATTAATTTCTTTAACAATAGAATTATTTTCTAAACTTCTTAAATATTCATAACCCAATTTATCTAACAAGTTTAAATGAGTTTTAGAAGCATTATTAAATCTAAAACCAAAAATCATATAATCTTTAAAATTGAACATATCAAAATGAGAAGAATAATACCACCAAAAAGTTGAACTGCTTATTAATGCAACTGCTTGATGACTTGTAATATTGGTTAAATAAGTAAATTTTTCACTTGCTGTTTCCGTAGAGAAAGGTTGATTTAATACAATTTTCCAATAACGTCCTCCAGCTGTTCTGTAGTGTATTAAATGTTGTGTTTTATTACTAATTTTAAATTGTGTAATTGGACTATTTTTATAAAATTTTTTAAATATTTCTTCCTCAATTAAATCATTTTTTATTTTAAGAATAGACGCTGTATATTTTTTTATTTTTTCTGATTGTTTACAATAATTAATTGTTTCAAATAAATGATTTCGAGCTATACTTGTCCATCTTTGTATGCCTGTAGAGAAAATATATGATTTATAATTTTTATTACCAAAAATTTCTATTGCTAATCTTTGATCTACACCATCAAATAAACCACTTGGACGTTCATCATAAGTAGATAACCATAAACTTCTTTTTAGATCAAACTTTATAAGATTTTGTAAAGATTCCATTCTGGCAGTATTAATAGAAGGCATAGGAATAATAAATCCTAAAAAGCCTTGTTTGGATACTAATTCATAACATAATTCCAATGTAAAAACATATAAATTACCACATTTTTCCGTTTCATAACCTTTTATTTCATAATCCTTTTTAATCTTGCTATATTCAACATAAGGAGGATTACCGATAATCACATCAAAACCGCCATTATTAATAATCGAATAAAACTCCGTAAACCAATGGAAAGGTTTATGACTGGTTAACCAATTTTGATAGTCTTTTTTCTTGTTAATATCAATGCCATATTCACGAGCTAAATAATTATTTAATTGGACATTTAAACTAGCTAAATTTTCTTGTAATTTCTGTTTAGTGTCTTTGAAATTAACCCCATCGGTTTGAGTTTGAATACTTCTAAAAGTTTGATAAACCTCACTAACAGCCTTAGCTTTATCATTGATTATCGCCATATCATCAAATAAATCTACCTTGATTTGGCGATCGCCATTAACAGCTTTTTCAACTTCTTGATAATTAGCAAAACCAACTAAACTATTACCAGATCGAATGTTAAAATCAATATCGGGTAAAGGTTCAATGCCGTAATTTGACCCCCACGAACCCTTATTGCTAAGGCTTGATCCCCCCCAACCCCCCTTATTAAGGGGGGCTTCAACAAGAGAAGCTAATTTAAGGAATAATCGCAGTTTACAAACTTCTGTAGCTTCCTCCATAATATCCACCCCATAAAGATTATTAAGGATGATATTTTTAAGAATAAAATATTTACGATTAACATGACTTCTAACATTAGCTAAAACTCCCTCAAATTCTGTCATTATCTTCTTAACTTCCCCCTTAGTAAGGCACGGATTTTGATTCCCCCAACCCCCCTTGTTAAGGCTTGGTATTTCATCCCCCCAACCCCCCTTACTAAGGGGGGCTTTTTCGGAGTTTGCGGAGTTACTAAGGGGAGCTTTTTCGTCTCTAACTCCCCCCTTTAATAAGGGGGGTTGGGGGGGATTCTCTACCAATTCCTGCATTTTATCTAAACAACCTTCATAAAGAGGTTCGAGAATATTTAAAGCGGCGAACAAAAAAGCCCCACTGCCACAAGTTGGATCGAGAATAGACATAGTAGATAACTTGTCATAAAAAATCTTGAGGGTTAAGGGTGAAGTGATGGCATTAATAGCATCTTGGGCGAATTGTCTAATATCAAGATTGTAGGTAATTAAGTCATTGATTGAGGTTATTTCACCATTAATTAACTTTTGTTTAATTTCAAAATAACGGTTTCTTCTAGCGATAAATTCTCGCCAAATTTCCGTAGGTAAGGCGTAATTTTCATCGGCGGGAGTATTCCAATTATTACGTTTAGAAATGTCATTAATTCCCTCAGCAATATGATCAGGTAGGGGTAAATCTACACCTTTTTTAACTGCTTCATAAATATAACGATCGGGATTTTCTTGGAGTAAATGAAAAATTTGATCTCCCCAACTTCCCTTGTTGCTTGGTATTTGATCCCCCCAACCCCCCTTAATAAGGGGGGCTTTTTCGGTATTTTCTGCTCTAACTCCCCCCTTTCTTAAGGGGGGCGAGGGGGGATTCTCTTCTGTTAATACGGTATCGAATAAGTAGGGAATAATGCAATTTTTACTAATATATTCGGTTATATCTTCTTTGGTATAATAAGCCCCCATTTGCTTTTGATTAATATACTTTTCAAATATATAACCTAAAACATCGGGATTGATTTCATTATCTGATTTTAAAGGGCGATCGTCTAAATGCCAATTATACTGGTCAAAAAAAGTAAATATTTTTTCAAAGGCTTCGTCTTTAATTTCAATAGCAGGATATTTATTTTCGAGGGGATGAATTTCAAATAATCCTCCGTTTAAATAGGGTATTTTTCCTAATAATTTATCTAATTCTGGGGTGCGATTTTGATTGCCTAATCCATCATGGAATAATTTTAATAAAAAGTAACGATAAAAGGAGTAAAAATTTGGTATTTGATCCCCCCTACCTCCTTTATTAAGGCTTGGTATTTGATCCCCCCTACCCCCCTTACTAAGGGGGGGATTTTCAGTGTTTTCTGGCTTACTAAGGGGGGCTTTTTCGGAGTTTTCTGGCTTATTAAGGGGGGCTTTTTCTTCTCTAACTCCCTCCTTTATCAAGGGGGTTTGGGGGGGATTAGATTTTATTTCATTTAACTTATTTTTGAGATAATCTTTATCGTTATTAAGAAAGCCTTTTTTCTGAATAAAATAGACAAACATTAGACGATTTAACATTAAGGATGCGTACCATTGTTGATCAAAATCAAGATCAATTCCTTGAATAAAACTTAAAAATTGAGTATGTTCTTTTTTGAATTTGTCATAAAATTTCTTAGTGATTTTATCCACATCAAAGGCTTTTTTAGTTTTAGCTGTAACATCTAGTAAAGTAAGATTTGATTCTTCTTGTAAACTAATGGCGATCGCCTCTAAGATTAGTAATAAATTCTCTTTTTTTTGTTGTGAATATTCTACGGTACGATTAGCTAAAGGTTTATTTGCTTCTTTTTTTACCCATTGCCATTTTTGAGTCTGATCAAGTTTTGAGGCGTAAATAATAAAATGTTCATAAGCATATTTAGTAATTTCTTGATCAATTTTTTTGAGAATAGAAGAAAGGGGAATAGATTGATTTTCTAAGATACATTGATAAACTGTAAAATTGCGTTTATGGGCGATCGCCGTTAGAGTAAATATTTGTTCATCAATAGTAATATTTAAGGCTTGATTATTTTGGGGATAATCCCAACCTAATTCTTCAATAAAGAGAGATTCAAAATGTTTGTCATCGAGATATTTAATAACATTTTTACGATTAAAATTCATGGTGTTAAATAAGTATTGTTTCTAAAATAAAAAAGTATTTACATCTATATCTATTACCGTAATAATTGAAATAGCAATACTTTGCATTTCTTCAGCACAGATAAAACCTATTTTTTTGATAAAACGTTGCACATCAACTCCTCGTAATTGTAAGGTATCAACCGCCGAAATTTTAGTTAAATTATTGGTAGAATTAGGTATGATTTGAACGTGCCAAAGATTTTGACTAAAGTAGTTTTTCCAATCGGTAATAGGGGCAATTAATTTTAATGGTAACTTACCAATAGCATCAGAATTAATCACTACAACAGGACGAATTTTTTTGATTTCTACTCCTAAAGTTGGCTCTAAATTAACTAACCATATTTCTCCTTTTTTGGGTAAAACTTTGTTAATAGTCAATAAAATCTCCTCCGCTTAAATCTTGCCATTGTTGATCTTCTTGATAATGAGACAACATTTTTTCTGCACTTTCCTTTAAAATTTTTGCCCTTTCTTCTGGGGGTAATTTTAAAATAGCTAATCTTTCCTCAAATGTTAAATCTTTATTGTCTAAATTAGCTGATTGATTTTGCGAAGTAGATAACCGTTGATATTCCTCAATTGATAACATAACAGCAACTTGTCGCCCTTGTTTTTCAATTAATACAGGTTCTTGTCTCGCCCAATCTAATAACATTCCAAAGCTATTTTTTGCTTCTGTAGCGGTTAAACTTTTCATAATTCTGTCTTCTTTATTAACTATTTTAGCTAATTTTCACATTTTTTCTTAAAATAATCCCAAAGAACAAATAATTTGACTATCTTTGACTTGATTATCCTCATGTTTAACACAAAGTAAAGAATCTTCTCGTAGAGATACTACCAGATTACCTAATTCTTCATTATTGATACCGTTTCTTAATAGTCGGTTTAATTTCTGCATTGCCCTTTCTTGAAGAGGATAATCATAAATATCTTGAATAGCTTGATTTAAGTTATCCCATTGTGTACCTTTAGCCAAAATCGGTGTATTCTTGATAATATACTCAGCATAGCTTTTAAGACGATCATAAGTTTTAGCCCTTGCACTCTTTTGACTTCCTAAACGTCCTCCTCCCACCATATTTTGCTGTTGTTTGATGATTAAATTTGCTCCCTTCTTAACTAAATCAAAATGTTGATCATCAGGAGGCATCGCAGGAGTTTCTAATTCACAACGGGCTAATTGTAATATCCGACTTTGAGATTGGGTAACACTATTACCCTTTTTATCTACATAAACTAAAGCATCAACACCCTCACCAGTACGCATATACATCAACACTCCTTGAGGATTTTCAGTCGCTTCTGAATCTTCGTTAGAAAGGTTTGATC
>CAZWLZ010000272.1:0-5164 GCA_964634505.1 uncultured bacterium
GTTAAGCCTCCCCCTGGTTAATCCAGGTCATAAACTAGGGTAAAACGGCATGGCGGTTAACATTTTAATAACTGATATTACTAGAAATAAGTATTTCTTCTTAGGGAATAGAAAAGGAATAGTTAATTTCATTAAAATAATAAATAGATTTTTAGGATAATTATTTTAATGTTTAAAGGAAAAATTCAATTTAACCGCCAAGAATTTTCAGGAAGTTTTGGCGATATCGGTACGGATTTGCCCTTAATTGTAGGCATGATTCAAGCTGTTAATTTAAACAGTGGTAGTGTTTTTATTCTGTTTGGATTAATGCAAATTTTCACGGGTTTTATTTATGGTTTACCTATGCCCTTACAACCTTTAAAGTTAATGGCAGTAATGGTTATTGCTCAAAAAATTGCCCCTAATATTCTTTATGGTGCTGGTTTGGCGATCGCCATCATAATGTTAATCTTAACTTTAACTGGCACTTTAAACTGGTTAGCAAAATTAATTCCTTTATGTGTGGTGCGTGGTATTCAATTCGCTTTAGGTTTATCTTTAGCTAATTTAGCACTAAAAAATTATATTCCTGCTAATGGTACATCTGGATATATTTTAGCTATGTTAGGATGTCTGATAATTCTCACTATTCCTAAATTTAGTCGCTTCCCTTCAGGTATCATTTTAATCCTAATGGGGGTTTTCTATGCTTTGATTTTTAATTTAAAACTCAATTTAATTTTTACAAATATCAGTTTTACTTTACCCCAACCTCATCAACCTACTTTGAAGGATATTTTTACTGGTTTAATTGTTTTAGCTTTACCTCAATTACCTTTATCTATCTCTAATTCCGTTATTGCCACTGCTCAAACTGTTAAAGATTTTTTTCCTGAGCAAAATATTTCGGTTAAAAAAATAGGTTTAACTTATTCTTTAGCCAATTTAATTATGCCTTTTTTTAGTGGAATTCCTGTGTGTCATGGTTGTGGCGGATTAGTAGGACATTACACTTTAGGAGCAAGGACAGGAGGATCGGTCATTATATACGGTTCATTGTACCTTATTATTGGTTTATTTTTTAGTCAAATTTTTACTGAATTTATTTTAGTTTTTCCTCAACCAATTTTAGGGGTTGTGCTTTTATTTGAATCCTTAAATTTGCTTTTATTAATCAAAGATCAAATTATGGTTAAACGTAATTTAACTATTGCTTTATTGGTAGCGATGATAGCCTTTTCCATACCTCAAGGCTATTTAATCGGTTTATTAATAGGGATTACACTTTATTATTTTTCTAACTACATCACTTTTTTTTCTGAACAAACATAAAACAGAGAATATTTTATTAAATTTACTTATCTTAAAATTAACCAATTGATCATCATAGAAATTTGAGTTACAAAAAATTTTTATTAATTATCAATAGTTTACTTGACTTATATAAGTAAGACAGTTATTCATCAAAAAATAAACAACCAACATGGCCATCGCAGCTAAAGCAACCAATATAGCAGCTAACATTAAGGAAAATTCCTTATAAGAAACAGCCTTTTGCATCAAATGCAAAGACCATGCTACTAATGCTACATCAAATATGAGAATAGAAATTAACATTTTTTAAGAAATGTAAAGTTTTTTTATATTTTAATACATTATCTTAATAAATAACAGTCAATATAAAAGTGAAGAGAATCTTTAATTTTAATTAAATTTCTTCGTTAATTAGCTTTAGTCTAAAACTAAAACTTAAAGTCATCAAAGTAAATTTTCATTATGTTTCAGCTATTTAAAAATATTTAAATCTGTTAAAACTAGTTTTTATTATTACCTCGAACTTTAATAGATCATAATTTTAGTTTTATGGCAAGAGATTTATTTTGTTAATTTTTGCTAATTTTTGTAAATATCCTTCTACTAAAAAATCAGAATCAAATTGACTTAATTTAATTTCCTCTAATTTTAACGCCTCAGTCATCTTTGTAAAACCTAAATCACCTATAGGGCTTTTTGATGTAATACCGCCAATGATTTTAGGCGAAATAAAAGCTAATATTTTTTGAATATTTCCATTGGCGATCGCCAAAGAAGACAAATAACCTCCACATTCCCATAAAACCTTAGAAAAACCCCTATCATATAAATTTTGCATCACAGCAGTAGTAGTAAGAGATTCCATTTCAACAATTTCCACACCCTTATCTAGTAAAAAATTTTTCAAATTAACGTTGGGATTTTGCAGAGTAAAAATAACAGTTTTAGCGGTGTTAGTATCCCAAAGATGAAAACTTTTAGGCAAATCAAAACTCTTAGTCATCACCACTCGTAAAGGATTATGATCAGACACACCATGAGTAGTTAAATGAGGGTTATCCTTTCTAACGGTATTACCCCCAATGATAATAGCATCACAACCAGAGCGAACTTGATGAACATAATTACGAGAAGATTCTCCTGTAATCCAAAAACTATGGCCAGTATCCGTAGCAATTTTGCCATCCAAAGTCATGGCATATTTAAGAATACCAAAAGGCGACTTATAGGTAATGCGGTGAATAAAAGCCTCATTCAATTGACGACAAGCCTCCTCCTCAAGAGGAAAAACCACCTCAATACCAGCCTCCTTTAATCGTTTAATACCTCCTCCTGCTACCCTTTCATCTGGATCAATCATACCTATCATCACTTTTTTAACTCCAGCACGGATTAAAGCCTCTGTACAAGGGGGCGTTCGTCCAAAATGATTACAAGGCTCTAAATTAACGTATATAGTCGAATCCTGAGCATTTTTACCCGCTTCTCTTAAAGCAAAAATTTCAGCATGAGGTTGACCAGCTTCGGGATGAAAACCCCTACCGATAATCTGATTATCTTTAACAACGATCGCCCCAACTAAAGGATTAGGGGAAGTTTTACCGTTACCTTGAAGAGCCAACTTAATACATTGTTGCATCATATCCCGATCAAAGTCATTAAATTGATGATTATTCATAGCCAAAAAAATTTTTTCACTAAATTCAACTTTGTGAGTTATGATGATTGAAAGGCAACCTTCCTATTATGCCGTATTTTACTAGATTAAGACAAGTATTACATAATAAAAAACAGAAATTTTTGAAAAAAAATTTAAAATTATCATCAAAATTTGTAACTATTGTGTATAATTAAAATCCCTAGAATTAAACTTATTAATTAATTACCTATTAGACAGAAATATTATGACAAATTTAACGAAAAATATTGATACGGTACGCATTTATTTAAAGGAAATCGGACGTATTCCTTTATTAACTCAAGAAGAAGAGATTATTTATGCCAAAGATATTCAAGAGTTAATTTCTTTACAAAAAACTAAAGAAATACTTAAAAAAAAACTCAATAAAGATACTAAAAAAATCAATGCAGAACAAAAAATAACTAATAGAAAAAAAAGTAAAAAAAACTTAGAAAAAACTGAACTTGATTTTGAAACTAATCTCGAAAATGACCGTCAAATTATTACAGAAATAATTCCCGAAAAAGAACCTACGGAAATGGAATGGGCGATCGCCGCTAAGATTACGGCCAAAGAATTACAAATAAAAATCCACAGAGGCGAAGTTGCTAAAAGAAAAATGGTAGAAGCCAATTTACGTTTAGTAGTTTCCATCGCTAAAAAATATCTAAAACGTAATTTAGATTTACTCGATTTAATCCAAGAAGGCACTATTGGAATGCAAAGAGGAGTTGAAAAATTTGATCCTACTAAAGGTTACCGCTTTTCAACCTATGCTTACTGGTGGATTCGTCAAGCAATTACTCGGGCGATCGCCGAAAAAAGTAGAGCAATTCGTTTGCCCTTACACATCACCGAAAAATTAAATAAAATAAGACAAACCCAAAGAAGATTATCAGAAGATAAAGGTCGCCCTGCCACCATAGCTGAATTATCAGAAGCCTTAGAATTAACCCCCGATCAAGTTAGAGACTACTTAGCCAAATCTCGTCAACCCCTATCCCTAGACTTAAAAGTAGGAGATAATAATGATACGGAATTAGGTGAACTTTTAGAAGATAAAGGACAATCTCCCGATGATTACGCTGATTACTCTTGTTTACAAAGAGATTTAACTCAATTAATGTCAGATTTAAACCATCAACAAAAAGAAGTAATTAAATTACGTTACGGCTTAAATGATGGCAAACCCCTAACACTATCTAAAATTGGCACCATCTTAAAAATTAGTAGAGAAAGAGTTAGGCAAATTGAAAGAGAAGCCTTATCAAAACTACGCAAACGAAAAGACGATGTTCAAGAATACATCGCAAGTTAATTAATAATCTCATTATCTTTTATAAAAGTAAATAAATTAGGCGATTAAAGTATGATGATCTCTGGCAAAGTTACCAAGAGGAGAAAATAAAAGGAGAAAAAACTATAATTTTTGGTTAGATTCCCCCTTATTCAGGGGGATGAGATCGATTTGAAAATAATCAAAAATCTTGAAAATTAGCTAATTTGACCATATATGTTACAAAATTCATAACTACTGGTATTATTTAGATTGATCAAATTTAATTGATAATATCATAGATGAATAAAAAACTTATAGCCGAATTTTTAGGCACATTTTGGTTAGTATTAGGTGGATGCGGTAGTGCCGTATTAGCTGCTAACTTTCCTCTTGGTGAAGACATTAATCCTTCAATTGATAACTCTTTAGGTTTAGGCTTTTTAGGAGTATCTCTCGCTTTTGGCTTGACCGTATTAACTGGTGCTTATGCTTTTGGACATATTTCGGGCGGACATTTTAATCCAGCAGTTTCTTTTGGTTTATTTGCAGCTAAAAGATTCCCCGGTTCAGATTTGTTACCTTATATAATCGCTCAAGTAGTTGGTGCAATTGTAGCAGCTTTAGTCTTATTTATTATTATTAGTGGTAACCCTGATTTTGCTATTAAAGTAAATGATGGTAATCCTTTTGCTACCAATGGTTTTGGCACACACTCCCCCGGCGGTTTTGGCTTAATTCCTTGTTTCTTAACTGAAGTAGTAATGACTTTTATCTTTTTGATTATTATTTTAGGTGCAACTGATAGACTTGCACCATCAGGGTTTGCACCTGTGCCTATTGGCTTAGGTTTAACCTTAATTCATTTAGTCAGTATTCCTGTAACTAATACTTCTGTTAACCCTGCTAGG
>CAZWLZ010000273.1:0-5151 GCA_964634505.1 uncultured bacterium
CATTTACCATTATCTGAACATTTAGGTTTGATTAAATCAAAAGTAGCATTTTGGCGATCGCCTTTATTGTCGCCTTCTTGAATTAATGTAATGTGTCCTGTCATTCCATAAAAATCCGTACTTAGAAGAGCATTATTAATACCTTCTCGTGTGAGAATGTCTCCTGAATCGATATTTATTTTTGAACTTTATCAAGTTGAGACAAAGAAATAATAAAGACTTTATCCAGTTGAGATAAAGAAATAATAAAGACTTTATCCAGTTGAGGCAAAGAAATAATAAAGATTGAAGCCATTTATTACGCCATAAACTTTTTAGGTTATTCATTATTGCCAAAGAAGTAAGAATAAAATATCTAAATTTCAATAATGATGATTGTTTTTTAAGCCACTCAAAATCAAAGATTTTTTCATATATGGGATTTAAAATTTTAAAAAATCCATTGTCTGTAATAACTAAACCAGATAATCTTAGTTTTATTTGTGAATCTGTACTATTAGTTTGGACTTTTTTACCTAATAACAAATTTTTATAATCATTCAAAATAAGTAAAATAATTGATTCATTTTGTTTCAAAATACGATCTTGAATTGTTCTTAAATGTACAAGCTCATCTTGAGATTCCTAATTATCAATAATTTTTGTTTGAACTATTCTTTCTACAGAAGAGAACTTGTTTGTTTCTTTTTCTTTTTGTAATGATAATAAAAACGATTAAAATGAGGAGCATGGCAATAGGCTATAACTATTATTTTTTAGCTATTTTACTTAAAAGAGTAACTTTTTGATCATTTCCATAAGGAGAAGCTTCTGCTATTTTTTCTAATTGATAATTATTAGTTTTTTTGATAACTTCTTCTAACTTTTCAGAGGGTAAATAAAGATATGTATTATTAATATTATTTAATGGTATTACTTCTTCTAATTTATCTTGTTCATTTTCTTTTAAATTAAATAGTTGAAATGTTATATCTGGTTTTAGTAAATGACTCATGGATAACATATAAGTATAGTAAGGATTATCACTAATTACAAAAGGTTTTTCTTCGTTATTAAGAATAGGAATAACGTCTAAATTCATGGCATTTGTTGCTTTCCACCAATCTAATTTTTGTGAGGCAAAAAAACAGGATAAAAAACCTAAGGATATTAATAAAGAAAACCCTATTAAATAGGCTTTTCTTCTCCATTTATTAAGAGTTTCTATTTGAGTTGCAAATAAGTAAGCTACAGCTAATTGTATGGATAGATAAGAGGGCATTAAATACCTATCTAATAACGATCGCCTCCCCCCACTAATAACATCAGGAATGACCTGAGTTAAGGCACTAAAAGCTAAAATAAATAATAAAAATGACCATACTTTTATGGGGGTATTTTTACATAAAAAATAAATGGAATAAATTACTAAAATTAAGATTAAACTATGCAGAAAATAATTAGCTTTTAAGTAGTTTTGAAAGTCAATAAATATTCCTCCCAAATTACCAAACCAATATTGTAATTTTAATTCTAATGGTGCTTTAAAAGAACTTACCCATCTTGTTTTTTTCTTAACAATATTTACACTGGTTAAAATAACGAAAATCCAAGGGGAAAAAAGAACTATTGCTATTAAATTAACTCCTAAATAATTGCGTAAAATTTTACTTTTCCATGAGAATTTTTCTAAACATAAAAGATAAAAACTATGGGCAATTGCTACCCACGCAAAGAATAAATGGGAATACATCCCCAAGGCTACACTACCCCCATAAATTAACCAACTGTTACGATTATTTAATCTCAATGCCCTTAATAAAGAGGCACAAGAAGTTAAAATTGTTACTGTCCATAAACTATATTGCCTCGCTTCCTGGGCTAAGCGAAAATGAAAAGGTGATGCTGCAAAAATGGCGATCGCCACTAAGGCTACAAAATGAGATTGAAACAACTCTAAACACAACCAATATAAACAGGGAAAAGTAATTAAACTAAAAATAACAGCCAGATACCTAGCACCAGTTGGATCATTTGTCAACTGTGATACAAATCTTGACATCATGTAGTATAAAGGAGGGTGTTCAGGATTACCAGCTAAAGCCTTTCCAGCATCAATAATATTTTTAGATGAATTGGGAACTTGATATTGCTGTATTTGTTGTACCGTAATAGGTTTACCATTATAAACTTCCGTTAAAAATTCAGCTTCAGTATAACCAGAAAAACGCATTAAACCCCTAACTTCATCAGAAGTATAAATTTTATCGCCCACATTAAAAAATCTTAAATAAGTTGTTAATAATAACAAAATAGAAATAATAATTACTTGTTTTTTATTAAATAAATTTTTCATAAATTGATTAAGTTTATAGACGAATAGAAAAAATAATATTATTTATTGATATAAAATAAATAGGGATCAAATAAAATATAAATAATAAATACTCTTAATAAGAGAAACATAAAGAAAAAATATGTTATGATGACGAGCAATTTTTAAGAAAAAAAATCAAGAAAATTAATATTCTTTTTTCTCAATCCTAATAAATTTAAAATTATTTAAAATTTATATTGAAATCTTTTTTTATAAAAAGTATCTCATTAAAAATACAATCTCTCAAAGAAAATTTCAACAAAGGAAAATTAAATCAATTATTAATTTAAGTTCAGCTTTATCATAAAATATTGATGTAAGACAATATAAACATGAGTAATGAAGTTAATATCTATCTTAGGTTCAACAGGTTCTATTGGTACACAAACTTTAGACATAGTCAGTCAAAATCCCGATAAATTCAAAGTAATTGGCTTAGCAACAGGCACTAATGTTGATCTTTTAGTTGAACAAGTCAAGGCATTCAAACCAGAAATTGTTGCCATCAAAGACATTGAAAAATTACAACTTTTAACCGACAATCTTAGTAATCTTGACTATAAACCGATCATTATAGGTGGAGAAGACAGTATTATTGAAGTTGCCCGTTATGGCAAAGCACAAAGTGTAGTTACGGGTATAGTTGGTTGTGCAGGTTTATTACCCACGATCTCCGCCATTAAAGCAGGAAAAGATATTGCCTTAGCAAATAAAGAAACTTTGATCGCAGCAGCCCCCATCGTGTTACCATTAATTAAGGAATATAATGTAAAATTGCTCCCCGCCGACTCTGAACACTCGGCTATTTTTCAGTGTCTGCAAGGCATTCCAGATAAGGCATTAAGAAAAATTATTCTTACTGCTTCAGGAGGTGCGTTTCGAGATTTAGCCGTAGAAAAATTAGCCACCGTAACAGTTAAAGATGCCTTAAAACATCCAAATTGGTCAATGGGTAAAAAAATTACCATCGACTCTGCAACCCTTATGAATAAAGGTTTAGAAGTAATTGAAGCTCATTATCTTTTTGGTTTAGACTATGACCATATAGATATTGTGATTCACCCTCAAAGTATTATTCATTCTTTAATTGAATTACAAGACACCTCAGTTTTAGCCCAACTTGGCTGGGCAGATATGCGTTTACCCTTACTTTATGCCCTATCCTATCCTGAGCGTATTTTTACTGATTGGCAACCCTTAGACTTAGCAAAAATAGGTAGTTTGACTTTTCGGCAACCTGATCATCAAAAATATCCTTGTATGCAATTAGCTTATGCGGCTGGAAGAGAAGGCGGTTGTATGCCAGCAGTTTTAAATGCGGCCAATGAGCAAGTTGTAGCTTTATTTATTGAAGAAAAAATACAATTTCTTGATATACCCCGTTTAATTGAACAAGTATGCGAATCATTTTCTAGTCAAAATAAATCGAATCCTAATCTTGAGGATATTTTACAAGCTGATCAATGGGCAAGACAACAAGTTTTAGAAAAAAGTAAAAAATTGATTACAGTCTAATTTTAAGCAAATTGTGATCAAATATGCCATATCGACAAAATATTAAAATCTTGTCTTGAATTTATTTAACAATAAATAATTGTGGCTAATTTGATCAAAAATTGCTGAATATAGAGACTACAATTAATCCTAAAATACTGATAATTCAATTATTCTGGTACTTCTGAAACTGCTAATAATTGACCAATATTAGGAGCATAAGCAGGTAAATTAAAAGTAGTAGGATTAACGAAATGTTTGTAAGTAAAATGACGATAATTAAAACAGAAATAATCCCATTCTGCCATTTGTACTCGGAATATTTTAATAAAAATCTTTGCTAACCAAATTGATAAATTAATATTAAAATATATTTTTTGATCTAAATAATCACAAACTTCTTGAATAGCTTGATCAACTTGTAAAGGATTATTTCCTAATACTAATTGATGAGAAATATTAGGGTTATTTTCTACTAAATAAACAATTACTTGGGCAATGTCAAAAGCATGAATAAAATGAAAACTTCCATCGGCTTTAAACCACTTAATTAAATTGATTAATTTAGGAACATCTTTTAATCCAGCCGAGAGGTGAGAATAAGGTTTAGTAGCATCTCCCCCAAATACTAAGGTAGGATAAACCGTAGTAATTTTAGGGTAAATTTCTAACTCTTTTAATTTAGTAAAACATTGATATTTTGTCTTAATATAATCAGTGCCAATTTCTCCTGCCTCTGTTAAAAGTTGATTATTTTGCCCCAAAATACTGGCAGTTGAAAAATAAATTACTTTTTGACAAATATCATTATTTAATAGGTTTAATAAATCAATATTTGCTTTAACATTTATCTCATAAGATTCTATTTCTCCTCCCCAACAAGTAGCAATTAAAATGGCAATATCGATAGTTTTTAATAAGTCTTGATATTGATTAATTTCTCTTAAGTCATTTTCTAAAATGTGAATATTGGGGCGATATTTATAATCAAATTTTAATTTTTGATGATTTCTTACTAATAAAAATAATTCATGATCGGTAAATTTAATTAAATTGTCTGCCACATAATGCCCAATACAACCACTCGCACCCGTAATAAAAATTCGCATTTTAAATATTAATCATTTAATTTTAAGAAAGTCATTATTTAATATACTTTAAAGATAAATTTAATTATCATTTGTTTGCAAAACAGCATTATATAAATCATTAAAATCACACTTATATAAATCAATTAGCTTTTTTACAAAAGAAAAGGTTTTAATTCCCATAAAAATCATGATGGTAATTATTTAGAAGAA
>CAZWLZ010000274.1:0-5140 GCA_964634505.1 uncultured bacterium
CTACAATTTAGAACCAGGTATTATTAAATTAATTGAATCGACAGGAATTAAAGCCCAAAAATTAGCCGTAGGGGAAACGGTAAAACCCTTAGATTTTGAATACGAAGGTCAAAAAAGACCTGATCCTCATGTGTGGGGAAATGCTCAAAATGGTATTACCATGGTTAAAGCTATTCGAGATAAATTAATAAAACTTGTGCCTAAAGATAAGGAAAAATTTACAGAAAATGCCAATAAATTAATTAAAGAGTTAGAAGAAACTGATCAATGGATTACAGCTCAAATTAAGACAATTCCAGCCTCACAACGTAAATTAGTAACTAGTCATGATGCTTTTCAATATTATGGTCATGGTTATGGATTAGAAATTTTAGGCACTTTAATTGGTATAAGTACGGAAGAGCAACCTAGTGCGAAAACAGTTAAAACATTGGTCGATAAAATTAAAGCAACAGGAGTTAAAGCGATTTTTGCTGAAACAACCATTAACCCCGCTTTAATTGAAACAGTAGCAACAGAAGCAGGAGTTAAATTAGCTGATCAAAAACTTTATTCTGATTCTATTGGTATTGCTGGAAGTGAGGCAGATTCTTATATAAAAATGCTCAAATTTAATACTAAAGTTATTGTCTCAGAATTAGCAAAATAACCCCTTAACCCCCCTAACCCCCCTTTTTTTAGGCAGGGCTGTTTCATTCTAAAGAAAAAGCTATAATCGTAGGGAGATAGGGAGATAGGGTAAAATTGCCAAGAATTAGAAGTTTATAAAATTGTTTTTGAGACGGGGATGACAATTTTTGAAATAGCTCAAAAATTTCCTAATGTTGAAAAAAAAACTAAATTTGTCGATTTTTTCCTCTATTACTTCTTTTTTTCCCCTAATTCCCCATTCCCTATTCCCCATTCCTTAATCTAAATCTTTGCTTCTTCTTTAACTAATTTACTCCAACCTAAATCTTTTAAATTATTATTACGGCGTAAAGGACGAGTAACTAATTCAAGAATATCACGGGCATTAGTAAAACCATGAATTTGAGCGAAGGTAAATTCTACCGACCATTTTGTATTAATTCCTCTTGCTTCTAAAGGATTAGCGTGAGCCATACCTGTAATTACTAAATCTGGTTTACTGTCTGTAATTCTTTGTAATTGATTATAGTTATCGGGTTTTTCGACAATACTAGGCATGGCAACACCCATTTCTTGACAAGTTTGGGCTAGAAAATCTAATTCTGCTTTTTGATAACGTTTATCCATATAAGGAATACCTACTTCAATGACTGTCATGCCACAACGTACTAAGAAACGAGCCAGAGAAACTTCTAACAAATTATCGCCCATAAAAAAGACTGATTTACCTTTAATTAAATCAACATAATCTTGTAAATTTTCCCAAATTTGAGCTTCTCTTTCTGCTAATCCTTGAGGTACAATTCCAAAAGTAGCACAGATTTTCTCAATCCAAGCTCTAGTGCCATCTGGCCCAATAGGAAAAGGTGCGTTAATTAGTTGACATTTGCGACGACGCATTAAGGTAGTAGCAGTGCGACTTAAAAAGGGATTAACTCCTACAACGTAATAACCTTCATCGATTACTGGTAATTCGGTATAACGTTTAGCAGGTAGCCAACCATCAATTTGAACTCCTTGTTTTTTCAATTCTAAGGTTAAATTGGTAACGACAGGATCAGGTAATGAGCCAAATAATACTAATGGGGGATGTTTTTTAAACTCTTCATTTTCTTTGGTTACGTCTTCTTTTTTACGTCCAAAATTTAATAATTTTTTAATACTATTACGTTCATTTTTTTCTTCTTCTTGTTTAACTTCTGATTCTTTAGGGCAACGGGAAGCCATAGCTGCTAAAACCGTATCTTCTCCTTGAGTGAAAGCATAATCTAAACCATTCGCGCGAGCTACTACGATGGGAATCCCTAATTCGGCTTCTAGTTTAGGTGCGATTCCTTCTAAATCCATTTTGATAATTTCTGTAGTACAAGTACCAATCCAAACGATTACACTTGGTTGGCGATCGCCTTTAATTTGTTCACAAAGTCTTTTTAATTCGTTATAGTCATTGAGTTGAGCGGAAATATCACCTTCTTCCAATTCTGCCATAGCATAACGAGGTTCAGCAAAAATCATTACACCCATAGCATTTTGAAGGAAATAACCACAGGTTTTAGTGCCAATAACTAGAAAAAAACTATCTTCAATTTTTTGATATAACCAAGCGACACAACTAATAGGGCAAAATGTATGGTATTGCCTGTTTCACATTCAAAATTTAACTCGGGTGTTGCTAATGCTGCTGGTTTGTCTTGTGCTAATGTCATTTTATCAATTACTCCTTTTTTTCTTTTTTATAACAAGCAAAATAATTATTTTTTGTATAAAACGGACTTTTCAATTATCCGTCTTATCCGTCTTAAGTATCAATTGTTAGATTTTGTTAGATTTTGCTAGATTTTGTTGGGTTTCGTAACTCAACCCAACCTACAATCTATTCACTATTCCCTACACCATTGCTAATTCTAATTCTCCCTCTTTTTCTTGAGGAGGGTTTAAATAATAATCTGAAAGTAAGGTAAATAAATCACGATCTTGGGCTTCACTAGGTACAACTCCTTCAGGTAAAGCTAAAATTTGATCAGCTATATTCAAATAATAATCACAAACATAGTTTAAACTAGGATCGTGATCAGCCATTTCAAATAAAGTTTTACCTTTAACACGAGAAACACGTATATCTTCAATCAAAGGTAATACTTCTAATACCGGCATTGCTACATGGGAAATATATTTATCAATTAAATCTCTTTTAGAAGTACGATTACCGATTAAACCAGCCAATCTTAAATGATGAGTACGAGCTTTTTCTCTCACAGATGCGGCAATACGATTAGCTGCAAATAAAGCATCAAAACCGTTATCAGTAACGATTAAACAATAATCAGCATAATTTAAAGGTGCAGCAAAACCACCACAAACTACGTCACCTAAAACATCAAATAAAATTACATCGTATTCATCAAAAGCATTTAATTCTTTTAAAAGTTTGACAGTTTCGCCTACTACATAACCGCCACAACCTGCACCAGCAGGAGGCCCTCCTGCTTCTACACAGTCAACTCCTGCATATCCTTTATAAATTACATCTTCTGCCCAAATATCTTCATAGTGAAAATCTTTTTCTTGTAAAGTATCGATAATGGTAGGAATTAAAAATCCAGTCAAAGTAAAAGTACTATCGTGTTTTGGATCGCAACCTATTTGTAACACTTTTTTGCCTCGTTTGGCTAATGCTGTAGAAATATTACAACTTGTAGTTGATTTACCAATTCCGCCTTTTCCATAAACTGCTAATGTTAAAGTCATTTTCTTTAAATCCTTAATGTAATTAAATTTTTCTGTATGTTTTGATTATTAATGATATTTCGCAGAATGAAAAGGCTTATATTTTTTAACTATGAGTGATTTTAAGAGTAATTTAAAGTAAATAAAAGTTATTTAAAGTATTAATTGTTTAATTGTTTATGATTCTTAAATATAATTGAAAAAAATAGTTTATGTTTTTATTTTTATTAATTTAAAACAATAACAAAATAATGACAAAAAATTTTGATCTAAAAATTTAAGTATAAATATAAAATCTTTACTAAATAAAGGTTTCGTTGTTTCATAAAGTTAAAATAAAATCAAACTTAGAAAATTAATAGTTAATGAAAAAGTTTATTTTTAAGAAAAATTAATAATAATGTTAATAATTAATACATTTTTTATTTTGTAAAGAAATTTTAAGATTAAATAGTGATGATGGGCTGAAATATGGCGATCGCTATTTCTCCTCAAACTGTCTCCAGCCTGTTATAATTAATAAAATAAAAGAACTGTAAAACAGACATTCAGCCCGTAATATTCAATGAGTGAAAAAAATTTACAACCCTTAACAGATTTTATTGCCTTCTGTCAACAACATATTACTGGGCAGGAAAAACAAGAAGCACAAATATTTTTAAACGAATTTTTTAAAGCTTTTGGCTATGCGGGTGCATTACAAGCTGGTGCAACCTATGAGAGAAAAATCAAACAAGGTAGCCTTAAAAAAAATATTGGTTTTGCTGATTTAGTTTGGGAATCTACAGTATTAATTGAAATGAAAAAAAGGGGCGAAAACCTTACTAAACATTACTCCCAAACCTTCAACTATTGGTTACAACTTGTACCAAATCGCCCTCAATACGTTATTGTGTGCAATTTTGACGAGTTTTGGATTTTTGATTTTAATCTCCAATTAGACGAACCTCTTGACATCATTAAGTTAGAAGAGTTACCGAAAAGGGCTTCTGCTTTTAATTTTATGTTGCCAGAGAAACTAGAATCAGTTTTTAAAAATAATCAAGTAGAAATCACTGAAAAAGCCGCCCGAAGATTAGGGGATTTATTTCAAATATTAAAAATTAGATTAACCCCTAAATCCCCAAAATCAGGGACTAAAGTTCCCCCAGAATGGGAAGTTTCGCAACGAAATCAGACTTTAAAATTACAACGTTTTATCTTGCAATGTGTTTTAGCGATGTTTGCTGAAGATAGAGGTTTATTACCAGATGATTTATTTATTCGTTGTGTTGAGGAGTGTTTAAAAGGGGCTAGTAGTTATGATGTTTTAGGCGGTTTATTTCGAGAAATGAATACTCCAGATATTACTCCCGCGGGCAAATATAAAGGAGTTGATTATTTCAATGGCGGTTTATTTCAAGTGGTGGAGTCTTTTGAATTAAATAAAGAAGAGTTAGATCTTTTACATCAAGTAGCTTTACAAGATTGGGGTAAAATTCGTCCCGCTATTTTTGGTAATATTTTTGAAGGCACACTTAATGCTAAAGAGCGTCATAGTCATGGTATTCACTATACCAGTGAAGTTGACATTATGAAAATTGTACGCCCTACTATTACGAACTATTGGGAAGATTTGATCGACAAGGCTGATGATCTTCTTGATTTAAATAGTTTACATTTACAATTACAAAACTATATCGTTCTTGATCCCGCTTGTGGCAGTGGTAATTTCCTCTATCTGGCTTATCAAGAATTAAAGAGAATTGAACAATTATTATTAGATAAAATCGCTAGTATTTCT
>CAZWLZ010000275.1:0-5139 GCA_964634505.1 uncultured bacterium
GTGTAGGGCCATCTTCCCCTAAAGCGATGGAATCATGAGTCATAACCCAAATTACTTTAGTTTCGGCAAGAGCAGATAAACGGATGGAATTTCTCATGTAATCGCTGAAGATTAAGAAAGTCGCACCATAAGGAATTAAACCACTACCATGAAGATTAATAGCATTACAAATCGCACCCATAGCGTGTTCCCGTACACCAAAATGGACGTTGCGATTCTGATATGCACCTTTTTGAAAATCGCCTGAAACATGGATTTCAGTTAAATTGGAGTGGGTTAAATCTGCTGAACCACCTATTAATTGAGGTAATACTTTGGCGATGGCATTTAAGCAATTTTCAGAATGTTTACGACTAGCCAGAGGTTTATCTTCAGGGGTATAAGAAGGAAGACAATCAGCCCAATTAGCAGGTAATTTTTTGCTGGTAATTAGGTCAAATTCAGCCGCTTCAGTAGGATATTTAGTTTTATAGGTAGCTAAGGTTTCATTCCATTCTGCTTCAAGACTTGCACCTTTTTCTACTGCTTTGCGGAAGTAACTGTAAATTTCATCAGGAATAACAAAAGGCTCGTAATTCCAGCCTAATTCTTTACGAGTTAAAGCCATTTCTTCAGCTCCTAAAGCTGCACCATGTACTCCAGCTGTGTTACCTTTGTTAGGTGAACCATAACCGATAGTGGTAGTAATTTTAATCATGGTAGGTTTGTCAGTAACTGCTTTAGCTTCAGCAATTGCTTTGGCGATCGCCTCTAAATCAGTATTACCATTTTCAACGTGAAGAACGTGCCAACCGTAAGCCTCAAAACGCTTAGAAACATCTTCAGTAAAAGCAATATCAGTTGAACCATCAATGGAAATATGATTATCATCATAAAGAGCGATTAATTTGCCTAAACCCCAATGACCAGCTAAAGAAGCCGCTTCTCCTGAGATACCTTCCATATTACAACCATCCCCTAAAATAACATAGGTATAATGATCGATTAAAGTGCAGTCGGGCTTATTGTATTTAGCGGCTAAATGAGCTTCCGCTAAAGCTAAACCTACACCGTTGGCGATACCTTGTCCGAGAGGGCCTGTAGTAACTTCAACACCTGGTGTCATAAAATTTTCAGGATGTCCGGGTGTTTTAGATTTCCATTGACGAAATTGTTTAATATCTTCTATTCCAACGCTATCATAACCAAATAAATGTAATAAAGAATATTGAAGCATCGAACCATGACCAGCAGAAAGAACGAAACGATCACGATTTAACCATTTAGGATTTTTAGGATTAAATTTGAGAAATTGATCCCATAAAACAAAAGCCATAGGGGCTGCACCCATAGGTAAACCAGGGTGACCAGATTTAGCTTTTTCTACTCCGTCAATAGAAAGAAAACGAATTGCATTAACGCAAAGTTCTTGAATAGATTGAGTTGCAACTACCATAATGAATTATTTTTTATTGATTTGACTGTAATATTTTAATTTTTTAACAAACTACCGATTATCTTCTCATTGTTTAGTAGCGTTAGCAAGTAGTTTAATTTAAGTTTAATTTTTGAGATGTTGATCTGAATAATTGGAGATCGCCATCAGAGTATTTTTAAATGTTCAAAAAGAATTTTGATTCCAATACCGATAAGAATTATTCCGCCTAAAATATCTATTTGCCCTTTAAAGAAATCTCCCATTTTATGCCCAATATAAACGGAAAGTAAAGATAATGCGAAAGTAACAATAGCAATAATTGCCGATGATTTTAAAATCTCAACTTCTAAGAAGGCAAAACTTAATCCTACGGCTAAGGCATCAATACTGGTAGCAATAGCCAAGGTTAAAAGAGTTTTATTATCTGTGGTAAATTTTACATTTGTATCATCTTCCTCTTTTTCTGTGACAGCTTCATAGATCATTTTTCCACCTATTAAAGATAGCAAAATAAAAGCAATCCAATGATCAATGGAAGTAATCCACTGATTAAAACCAATGCCCAAAGACCACCCGATTATAGGCATTATTCCTTGAAAAACTCCAAAAAATAAGGCTATTTTTAGGGCTTTGTTAATAGTTAAGTTTTTGATTGCTAAACCACTAGATAACGCTACAGCACAGGCATCCGCCGATAAACCAATAGAAATGAGGGCAATATTTAAAAGTTGAGAACTATTGAAATCCATAAAATTCTTTTATAATTGAAATATTTTTTTATTTTATTGACAAATTAACTATAATATGCTAGATAAATTCACTTGATAAAATTAAGAAAAAACGTTAAGAAAACGTTAACTCAAGTTAAACTTAATAAAGTAATTAAATCTTAATTAAACTGCTCATTGACGAAAGGAATTTAAACTAAAAAGATGATGCCCAATAATTCTCCCCTTGATAACGATGTTTCTGATTTCAAAAGTATAAACCATGATGATAAACCGAAAGAGGCTTGTGGTGTTTTTGGTGTTTATGCACCCGAAGAAGAGGTTGCTAAATTAGCTTATTTTACTCTCTACGCTTTACAACATCGAGGGCAAGAATCCGCTGGAATTGCTACTTTTGACGGTGATCAATGGTATTGTCATAAAGATATGGGTTTAGTTTCTCAAGTTTTTAATGAGTCTATTTTACATAAATTAAAAGGTCATATTGCTGTAGGTCATAACCGTTACTCTACAACGGGGTCAAGTCAAAAATTTAATGCCCAACCTGCCATTGTTGATACTCGTTTAGGTCAATTAGCATTAGCACATAATGGTAATTTAGTCAATGCTTTTCAATTAAAACAAGAATTAATTAAGAAAAATTGTACTTTTACTACTACTACCGATTCAGAAATGATTGCTTTGGCGATTGCCATGGAAGTAAATGAAGGAAAAGACTGGTTAGAGGGGGCAATTAGTGCTTTTCAAAAATGTTCTGGGGCTTACAGTTTGGTAATTGGTACTCCTCTTGGTATTATGGGAGTAAGAGACCCTAATGGTATTAGACCGTTAGTAATTGGTACAGTAGAAGATACTCCCCATCGTTACGTTTTAGCCTCTGAAACTTGCGGCTTAGACATTATTGGGGCAGATTATGTAAGGGATGTGGAACCGGGTGAGTTGGTTTGGATTACCGAAGAAGGTATCGCCTCATTTCATTATGTCAATAAACCAGAACGCAAATTATGTATTTTTGAAATGATCTATTTTGCCCGGCCTGATAGTATTATGCACGGAGAAAGTCTTTATAGTTATCGTTTACGTTTAGGGGAACAATTGGCGATCGAATCCACTGTAAAGGCTGATATTGTAATGGGTGTACCTGATTCAGGGATTCCAGCTGCCATTGGTTATTCCCGTTATTCTGGCATAACTTATCAAGAGGGTTTGATCAAAAATCGTTATGTAGGAAGGACTTTTATTCAACCAACTCAACACATGAGAGAGCAGGGAATTAAAATGAAATTGAATCCTCTTAAAGATGTATTGGAAGGCAAAAAAATTATTATTGTTGATGATTCCATCGTCAGAGGTACAACTAGCAAAAAAATTGTTCGGGCATTAAGAGATGCAGGGGCGATCGAAGTACACATGAGAATCTCCTCTCCACCTGTTACCCATCCTTGTTTTTATGGCATTGACACCGACAGCCAAGATCATTTAATTGGTGCTACAAAATCCATTACAGAAATACAACAACAAATAGAAGTTGATTCTCTTGCTTATTTAAGTCAAAAAGGAATGTTAAAAGTAACTAGAGAGGATACTAATAGTTTTTGTTCGGCTTGTTTTAATGGGGATTATCCTGTATCGATTCCCGATGACTTAAAATATTCTAAATTAATGTTAGAAAAAACTAAATCTTAATTTTATTAAACTAAATAAATTATGACAAATCAAATCATTTGGAATCAAAGTATTAAGGACGTTAATAATGTTGACAATTTACAAATAATTACTACTTGGTGGAGTAATTTAAAGGGAAAAGAAATTACTTTTGCCCAAAGATTAATTAATGATGATAATGATGATATTAATCAAATTGATTGGGAAAAACAGCGTTTTGATGAAACTTTTACGATCATAAATACTGAACTTAAAGGTATTACTTTATATTGGCAAAAAATTGAGGAAAAAAATCAACGAAATTTAACCGTAAGAAAATTAGAATTAAATCTTGATCAACAATCACTATATATATATTCTCAAACTCAACAAAAAGTAATTATTAAAGTTTCTATTCCCCAACTTAAGTATCAATTAATAACCTTAAATAATCCTAAAGTAATCACTGATTTTACTACCGAAAAACATTTTTTATCTTATAAAGATGACCAACAAAAAATAGAAGTAAAAATTAATCTTTCCAAAGAAGACAAATTAGAACTTTTATTTTCCTTAATTCAAAGTTTAAAATTAGATCCAACTTTTCAATTAACTCCCACAAAATTAGCCCAATTATTAGAAAGTTTAACTACTTAAAAATAGTCAATCTTACTTTTATAATAATTAACAAATATAACTATTAAATTCACTTTAAAATTTAAACTAAATGGATGGCTTAAAATTTTTTCAACAAAGTAATGGCAAATGGCGATCGCAAAGAACGACTCATCACTTACCTTTTAGAAGAGCAGAAATAGGTGGCTCAGAAATTTATGTAGAAGCCTTAGACAAAGATAATCCTAGAGTAATTGAAATTTGCAAAATGCACGAAGTTGATCCTACTTTAGCCGTAGGAGGAGCTTTTGTAAGTTGGGATGGTTCAATGGCATGGGATAAAGAAGATGAAAATCATGAAGGTACAACAATTTTTGCTTTAATTCCCGAAATAGATAACCCTAGAAAAGGGAAGTTATTAAGAGAAAGAGGTTACGCTGAAATTATTCCCATCGCTGGAGAATACTCTCTTGATGAGGATGATGCTTTAGTTTTAAGTACAGAATATGAAACTATGGTAACTACCGAAAGGTTTTGGTTTCCTACGGCTAATATTAGAATGCGTGCCAGTACAGTACAACGTTTTGGCGGTTTTAATACAGCTACTTTTTGCGTTGAAATGAAGGATATAAAAGAAAATCAAATTGATTCAGATATATCAGTTAATTCTATTTTAGAATCTTGTAGTATTACTGGTTGGTAAAAATAATTATGTGGTACAGGCATCCTGTCTTT
>CAZWLZ010000276.1:0-5120 GCA_964634505.1 uncultured bacterium
CACCGGGGCAAACACAAACACGTCGTCGTAACCCGTGCCCCCAGACAGCTCCATGAGTTTATAACCCTCAATGGTGGCAACCCCTTTTATCTCAAGAATATCAAAATTATTATCTACAAGTTTATGGATAATATCTTAGGACATTAACTAGGGGTTTAAACCCCTAGCCGAAATGATTAAAATGTCTTAAATAATCCAGTTCGTTGCTATAAAATAATTATCATACTTAATCAATTATAATTATTAAAAAACCTTCCACCACTTACGACTACCATCAGGGAAAATAGTACCCCAATTAGTTTTTACTTTCTCTAACTGCTTTAAATCAATCTCAGCATTCTCCAAATTAGCATTACAAAGATTAACCCCGTCTAAATTAGCATTAGTTAAATTAGCACGAGTTAAATTAGCACCTTGTAAATCAGAATTTTGTAAATCGCACTTATTAAAATAAGCCTTACGAAGATTAGCACCCTTTAAATTAGCACCCTTGACACTCGCCCCAAAAAAATTAGCCATATATAAATTAGCCTTACTTAAAATAATTTGATCTAAATTACTATGACGAAACAAACACTTACTTAAATTAATTCCCTCCAAATCTAACTTCCCTATTACTTGTTCACTAAAATCTTTTTTTCCATTTTGATAAGCCGTTAAAAAAGTTTGTTTATTCCAAGTGATTTGTACATTTTTTTGTTGATTTTTACGCTCCTCCACAGCCTCTTGTAACTTTTGGGTAACAGAAGAATTAGCAGCCGTAACTTGAGAATCAGAAACAGTAGAAATATCTAAATTATCATTAGCACCCAAATAAGTTGCTTTACTCATTAAATTATTACTCAAACTACTCTCAAAAGGAATAATATCTAAAGCATCCATAACCTCTTTCGCCGTACGGTAACGTTGACGAACATCAGGTTCTAACATAGTTTGCAAAACTTTACCAAAAGAAGCACTAACTTGAATTTCCTTTTGCCAAATTAAACGACCTGTTTGTTGATCTCGAGGAATATCTTTAGGAGACTTACCAGTAAGCAAATAAATACAAGTTGCCCCCAAAGCATAAATATCACTAGCATAAATTGGACGCATAGCCATTTGCTCAGGAGGTGCAAAACCCATCGTACCCACCGCAAACTTAGTTAAAGCAGTATTTCCATAAGTTTTAGCTAACTCCGTATTAACTTGATCTTTAACCGCCCCAAAATCAATGAGAATCAATTTATTATCTTTTTCCCTACGCAAAATATTAGCAGGTTTAATATCCCTATGAATTACCTTTTGAGAATGGATATAGTGAATTACAGGCAACATCTCAGCTAAAAAATTTTTGGCAGCAATCTCTGAAAAAACACCATTAGCCTTAAGTTCCACTCTCAGATTTTTCCCTTTTACCAGAGTCTGTATCAAATAAAACTGACGATTATCCACAAAATAATTCAATAATTTAGGTATTTGAGGATGATCTATTTTTTCTAAAGTTTTAGCTTCTCTTTTGAATAAATCTAAAGCCATTTTCAAAGCTTCTGGATTCTCCGCCGCTGGACGTAATTGTTTAACTACACATAAAGGATTACCTGTAATCGTTAAATCAACCCCCATAAAGGTAGCCCCAAAACCCCCTTGACCAATTTGTTTAATAACTCGATAACGGTTATATAAAATTAAATTCCAACCACAAGCATTACAAATTTTTAACTTAGGATGATTTTTAGGGCTAGTACAATTCGGATTAAGACAATAACTAATAATCATAATTAATATAGGATAATTGATAAATAATAATGGTTAATGGATTTTACCACCATCTTCTTTTTCCATTAGGATAAATGGTTTTCCAATTAGTTTTTGCTTCTTTTAATTGTTGCTCATCTACTTTAGCACCTTTTAAATTAGCCCCACAAAGATTTGCATCTTTAAGAAGAGCATTATCTAAATTAGCTTCTTGTAAACTAGCATTTTGTAAATCAGCACTTTTTAAATTCGCTCTAAATAAATCTGCTTGTTGCAAATCAGCACCCTTCAAATTGGCTTGGGCTAAATTAGCATTATAAAAATTAGTTTTTAATAAAGTCGCCTTCTCAAAATTAGTCCCAATTAGTTTACTTTGAGAAAAACTTGCCCCTGATAGTTTCACGGATTCTAAATCTATTTGTCTTAAATCTTGTTGACTAAAATTACGATTCCCCCTACCATACTCGGTTAACAGCATCTCCCTACTCCATTTAATATTAGTTGGTTTCTGTTCTACCGGAGCAATCATGGCTTTTACCGGAAGTCTCACCTTTTTCCTTTCCTGACGTTGTTTAATAGCTGCCGCTAAATTTTGAGAGGTATTCGCCGCTGTCGTAATACTGGTATTATCTTCTTCTACTTCCTCTATGACAGAAGTTTTTTTGACCATTGAATCAGCAAAATCCTTCTCAAAATTCATTATGTCTAAAGCATTTAAGACTTCTTTGGCCGAATCATAACGTTTTTTAATATTCAATTCGAGCATTTTATTTAACACATTTGCTAAATTTGAATTAACGCTAGTTTGTTTTTCCCAAGCTAATTCCCCAGTTGTTTCATCACATAAATCTTTCGGTGCTTTTCCCGTCAGTAAATAAATACAAGTAGCACCTAACGCATAAATATCACTAGAATAACGAGGCCGCATCGCCAATTGTTCGGGCGGTGCAAAACCCATTGTTCCAACAGATATTTGAGTAAAAGCACTTTGTGGACTAGATTTCATTAATTGAGTATTGACTTGATCTTTAACCGCCCCAAAATCAATTAAAATTAAAGCCCCATCATCTTTTCTTCTTAAAATATTCCCTGGTTTAATATCTCGATGAATCACCTTTTGAGAATGGATATAGTCTAAAACAGGTAACATTTCCTTTAAAAATCGTATGGCTGTCATCTGAGAAAAAACACCTTTTTTTCTTATTTCTCTTTCTAAATCTTGCCCTAATACAAATTCCTGAATTAAATAGAATTGTTTTTTTTCTTCAAAATAATCTAGTAATTTCGGTATTTGAGGATGATTGATTTTATCCAGAGTGTTGGCTTCCCTTTCAAATAAATCTAAAGCAGTCTGAGCTGTTTTTTCGTCTTGCCCAACCGTTAGTAATTGTTTGATAACACAATAAGATTTGTTGTTACCCAAATCCACAGCTAAAAAGGTAACACCAAAACCACCTCTGCCAATTTTTTTGATCGCCACATAACGCTTATGTAAAACAAGACTAGAGCCACAGTTCTGACAAACCCTTACTTTTGTAGTATTTTCAGGCTTTTTACAATCAGGGTTTAGGCAGTAAAGTACATTCATTTACTCTCATTTCCCTATTTATTTTTTTTCTTAATGTTAAAAAATTTATTTAATATTGTATAGCTTATCTTAATTTATGAATTATGAATTATCAATTATTTCTTAGTTAATTTTAATCTGTTTCTAATTCTGCTTTTTGTTGAATTATTAATTTCGTATTAACATTAACGGGCACTTTTTCCAATTCAGGTAAAGCAATTAATTTCCGTTTTCGATATTTTTGGGGTTGGGAGGTTAAGGCTGGTAAAGCTTGTTGCTGCTCTTCTAACCAATAATTAGCTACTGGTAAGGTATGTTCTAAATCTTCTAATAAACGAGGAATGATCATTACGGAATTTAATTCTCCAATTCTCTCTGCTTCGGCCATGCCAGCTTCGATCGCCACTGCTACATTAGCAATTGTACCCCTAATAATAGCAGTACATAACCCCGCCCCAATGGTTTCATAAGAAGCTAATTGTACATCGGCGGATTTCATCATGGCATCGGCTGCCCCTACCATGGCAGGAAAACCCCTAGTTTCAATTAAACCAATAGAACGATTACTTAACTTACTATAACCCCTATTTTGTTGTGCTAATTCTACTAAATAACTTCCGATGGGAAAAATTGCCTCCAGATTAGGCATTGGACGAGCTATAACCAATTGTGACATTAATTGGCCAATTTGTTCCGCCATTCTAGCCCCTTCGGCTACAGCTAAACGCACATCTGCAATATTACCTCTTACAATTGCAGTACAATGACCTCCTCCAATTTTTTCATATCCTACTAAAACTACCTCTGCCGACTTTAGCATCATATCGGCAGTGCCTACAATAGCAGGAAAACTGAGAGTAGAAACTAAACCAAGAGCGCTATCTGCACTAATATATTTTGTTCTCATGTAGATATATACTTTAAATCTATAAATGTATTATATTTATTCAATAATAGCTTTAATTTAGGCGAATTTTATCTATCTTGTTCAATACAGGCAGGATACTTTTTTCCTTCATTACAGGCGGGATAGATTTTTAATTGATCACAGGCATCCTGCCTGTGCCACAAGACAATTGAGATTCTTAATTTCACTTTTTAAGGGGGTTAGGAGGTTAGGGAGTTGGGGAGTTTGGGGATAAAATTCTCTAAAGCCCCGCTTATTAGGGGTGGGGAGTTAGGTAGCTTGATCATATTTCTAAGGTATTTTGATTATTTTTGGTTTCTTTTTGTTTTTCAGCAACTTTTAACACCTCTAAAACTAATCTTATCTCTAGGCGTTTTTGTTCTTCAATTATCTCTTTTACTGTGACAATATTAATTTTATCGATGGGAATACTCATAAATTTATTCTGATAAATTCCCGCTTCTTTGCCCGTTTTAATCATCTCTTTTGTAGGTTCATTTAGTGTGATAAATATTCCTAAACTAGCCTCATTTAAAGTCATTGTACCTTGTAAATCTCTAATATCCCCTGCTTTTACTTTGCCTGATTTTACTTGAATAATAATTTTTTCAGGTTTATCTTTACCGCCATCAAAAAATACCATGCCATCTATTCCCTTATCAGCACCTTTTTTATCGTTAATAGTTGCCCTATTATTGGTGTAGGTTAAGACTGCCCATTTTTCAAATTCCTTCCGTGTACGGTCATCTTTTTTTAAGGCTAATTTTTGAGCTGATTCTATATCTTTAGGAATACCATGAAGTTTAATTGTGTCTAATATTCCTTCGCCAAAGCTGTCAGTTAATCTTTTTAAAATTAAGCTAATACTTTGATAGGTTATATCAATGCCTATCCATTGACGGTTAAGTC
>CAZWLZ010000277.1:0-5104 GCA_964634505.1 uncultured bacterium
ATGAGTAGTTTTTGAAGATGGAGGTAAAACTAAACTATCAAGACTAGAAATAATATAGTATTGAATACTAACTTCTGGTCCTAATTGAATCACATCATCATGTCTTAATTCTTGAACTAAACATTGATTTTCATTAATAAAAACTCCATTAGTGCTTCTATTTCCTTGTAAATCGCCATCTAATATCCAATAAGAAAAAGTGTTTTTTCTTACATCATTTCTTTTTAATAAAGTGGCATGAAATCTACTCACTTTTTTTGATTCAATCCGAATGGAATTACGAGGATCTCTGCCGATAGAATAATTAGCATCTTCTAAGACAAAAGTTTGTCTTGAATTACTATCTTCCATCATTAAAACATGAGTCATCTCTTGGCGATCGTTAATTTTATTCATCATAAAAGTAAATTTTAGAACGTTAAATTAATTAAATTAGAAGTATTTTAAAAACTGAAATTTTTATGTTCTTTCGTTAAAAACACATGAAGATCAGAAATTTTTAAGGGCCTACTAAATAAATAACCTTGAATTTCATCACAGTTTAAAGCCCGTAACCAATTGATTTGTTCCGCAGTTTCAACGCCTTCAGCTACCACCCTCGCCGAAAAACCATGAGCTACCGTAATAATTGCTGATAAAATAGACTTCTGGGGTAATTGGTTATGATATTCCGTCATTAATTCTTGAGCTATTTTGATAGTATCAAAGTTATATTTTTCAATAAAACCTAAAGATATATTACCCAATCCAAAATCATCCATAGCAATTTTTACTCCTAATTTCTTAAGATTTTGTAAAGTCTCTTCTGCTGACTGAGTATTCCTGATTAAACAATTTTCCGTAATTTCTAACTCTAAATAAGAAGCGGGTAAATTAGTTTGTTCTAAAGTTTTAGCAATAATTTCCACAAAATTCGGTTGTTGAAACTGACGAGGAGAAAGATTAATTGTAATAGGACAATTCATTATTTTTTGATCAAGCCATTGTTTGGCTTGTAAACAGGCAGTATAGATTACCCATTTCCCTAAAGGAATCATTAAATCAGTATCTTCTGCTATTTTTAAAAAATAAGACGGCGTTACTTGTCCTAATTCTGGATGTTGCCAACGTAATAAGGCTTCTATTCCAGTAATTTGCTTATTTTTAAGATTGAATTGAGGTTGATAATTTAAAGAAAATTGCTGTTCTTTGATACCATTAGTAATTAAATTCTCTAATTTTAACACACTAGCAGTTCTCGCAGAAATAGCAAAATCACTGGTTATATTGGAATTATTTTGATTAATGTTTTTATTTTGCTGTAAAGATAATAAACCGTTTTTGATCAAAACCGATTGATCTTCTCCATCCAAAGGATAAACAACCATACCCATATTAAGAGTTAATTTTATTTTTTCATTATCGTTAGAAAAATAATTTTTTAAGGTGTTAGCCATTCTTGTGCTGATTTTAGCGGGGTCTCTTGAGCCACGAATACGCGATAATAAAGCTACAAAGCGATCGCCACTCCAATGACAAGCTAAATCCCCTGAACGTAAACAAGACTTAAATCCTTCGGCGAAATTTCTTAAAAATTGCTCATATTTAGTAATTTCTTGTGATTGTTTGAATTTATCCAAGTTGTCTATTTCTACCATAATTACGGCCATTAAATATTGGTATCGCTGAGCATTGGCGATCGCCAAATTAAAACAATCAGAAAACATTTTCTCATTAGGCAAATGAGTCACAAAATTATAAAAATTCTCTTGATTAGAACTATCCTGAAATTGTTTTCTCGTGTTAATATTTCTTAACACAAAACAAAAAATATCTTTCTCTCGATAAGAAATTAGACTAATACAAGATTCTAAGGCAATAATCGAACCATCTTTAGCACGATGTAAATAACTGGTAACAAAATCTTCTTTATTTTGGAGTATTTTATCTAAATCTTGATTAAGATAACTAATATCATCCGCTATCACATTATATAAAGATAATTGTTGTATTTCCTCGTCACTATAACCCAATAATTTACAATAGGCATTATTAGCCTCAATAATCCTTTTACTACTGGCTAAGGCTAAAAAAATTCCCTCTGAAGTTTGACGCACAACGGATTTATAACGAGCTTCACTTTCTTTTAAAGAAGCCTCAATTTGTTTTCTTTTGGTAAAATCAAAAATATAACTTCTAATTAATTTTTTTTCTGATAAATAATGAACATATTGTTCAAAAACTTCAGAACCAATTTTAACCTCTCTTAAAAATAAATTGCCTTGTCTATTATTGTATTCACTCAACAATCCCGCTAAAATAGGATGATCATTTTTTTCTTCATAGATCGTATCAAATTTTATACTAGCAGCAGGATTAAGGTAGGTCAAATTACCGTCCCAATCTATTTCTACAATAGGATTAGGACTTAATTCAGGAAAAGAAGCTAATCTAATTAATTCTTCTTGATCTTGACTATTATTTTGTTGCTCATCTTCTTCTGGTTTAGCAATTAAAGTTTGTTTTGTGCTACTTTCTCCTAAAGTGGCTCGATCATTGCCCATTTGTCCCAAATCATCAGGATTAAATAAATCAATACCAGAATTAAGGGAAACAATATAATAAGTGGCTTTGGCTTCATTGGCAAAGCGAATAGTATCCCCATGTTTTAATTCTTGAGAAATAGACGCTCTACCATTAATAATAATACCATTGGTACTTCTTTTGCCTTGTAAATCCCCATCTATTACTTGATAAGACAAATCATCATTTTCGACATCTTTTTTTCTTACTAAAGTTGCATGAATTCTCGAAACTTGATAATCATAGATAACGATCGAATTATGAGAATCTCTTCCCAACGTATAGCTATCTTCTTCTAGGGAAATAATCCTTCGGCCTTTACGATCTTCGAGAACTAAAATATGCCTAAATTCTTGCTCTTCACTCATAATTTTACCTATCTAATACTCAATTAGCAACAAATTTTAGTTTTTAACTAAACATTTTCATAGCATTAACAATTATAAATTATATAGGGGAATAGGTATTAGGTATTAGATATTAGGTTTTAGGTTAAAGACTATTTTTGAATAAATCTACGTTTTTTTTCAATTTGTTAAGTAATTTGATAACTTACTAATTACTCAATCCATTAATTTAGATTAAAACAAAATAGAATTAAAATCTAAAACCCTCTGAGCAACGATAACTCTCAAAATCTAAAACCTTTTATTGACTATTATCAATTTACACTACAATTAACAATCAATAACTATCTATCATTACTATCAACTATGTCACCTTTAGCCTTAATCAGTGTCTCTGATAAAACCAATATTATTGAATTTGCTGCCGAATTAGTAAATAAATTTGATTTTACCATTATTAGTAGTGGAGGCACAGCAAAAACATTACTCAATGCTGGTATTCCTGTCATCAAAGTAAGTGATTATACTCATTCTCCAGAAATTTTGGGCGGCAGAGTTAAAACTCTTCATCCTCGTATTCATGGCGGTATTTTAGCTAGAAAAAACATTGACACTGATTTAGTTGATTTAGAAACTAATGATATTAATCCTTTTGATTTAGTTGTAGTTAATTTATATCCTTTTGAACAGACGATCGCCAATCCCCATTGTACCATAGCCGAGGCCATCGAAAATATTGATATTGGTGGACCTGCCATGATTCGGGCAACAGCTAAAAATTTCGCCAATTTAACTATTTTAACTAATCCTCACTATTATCAAGATTACCTGAAGGAATTAGCTCAAAATAATGGCGAAACTACTTTAGCATTTCGTCAGCAAAGAGCCTTAGATGCTTTTGTGATGACGGGAAATTATGATCAAGCTATTAGCAATTATTTCGCTAAAATTAACCAAACTTCTACTGATTATTATCATTTAACAGGCCAAAAATTTCAATCTTTACGTTATGGCGAAAATCCTCATCAAGAGGCTACTTGGTATCATACTGGTACAAAAATTCATGGTTGGGCTAGTGCTAATCAGTTACAAGGAAAAGACCTCAGCTATAATAATTTGGTGGATTTAGAGGCTGCTAGAAGAATTATTGCCGAATTTGACCAAAATGAAGCCGCAGCTGTTATTGTTAAGCATAATACCCCTTGTGGTGTGGCTGTCGGTGATACTTTATTATCTGCTTATGAAAAAGCCTTAGCTTGTGATTCTGTGTCCGCTTTTGGTGGTATTGTAGCTTTAAATCAACCCATTACAGCAGATGTGGCTACTGCTTTAAGTCAAATTTTCTTAGAGTGTATTGTCGCCCCTAATTGTGATGATCAAGCTCAAAAAATTCTCTCCAAAAAATCTAATATAAGAGTTTTAATTTTACCTTCTTTAACTACTAATAATGATGATAACATTAAGGCGATCGCCGGAGGTTTTTTAGTACAATCTGCTGATAATCAAATCGAACCTCCTGACACTTGGCAAGTAGTTACCGAAAAACAACCCACTACTGCCGACTTAGCTGAATTATTTTTTGCTTGGAAAATTGTTAAACACGTTAAATCTAATGCTATTGTAGTTACTGGCGATCGCCAAACATTAGGACTAGGTGCAGGGCAAATGAATCGAGTGGGGGCAGTAAAAATGGCGATCGATCAAGCAGGAGATAAGGTAAAAGGGGCTTATTTAGCCAGTGATGCTTTTTTCCCCTTTGATGACTCCGTTAGAAGTGCCGCAAAAGCTGGAATTAAAGCCATCATTCAACCGGGAGGTTCAATTAAAGATCAAGATTCGATTAAAGCAGCCAATGAATTAGGTTTAATAATGGTATTTACAGGGGTAAGACATTTTTTACATTAGGTGTTATCGCAAAAAGCCAGTTAGTTAAGTACCTGGACAGAATTAATTTAACATTTGGTAAAAGGTAGGATGAGTTCTGCCCATCAAAAATTTGATCGTCAAATACACAATTGATTTTGTCCAAGTACTTAAGACATTATTTTTTTATATCCCCTTTTTTATGCAGGGCTGTTTCATTCTAAAATTTCTGATTTGGATAAAGTAAGAATTAATGAGGAATAAGTAATAAGTTTTTATGATAAATCATAAAAACTTATTATCTCAAGATTTTTTATTATTACTTAAAATCT
>CAZWLZ010000278.1:0-5096 GCA_964634505.1 uncultured bacterium
GTAAAATAGAAGAATGATCATAAATTGGTAAATTTTGCGAAGCAAGATAAAGTATCTTATAAGCCCTCAAATCTTGCTTTAATCGAGCTGTTTCGGCTGCTAATTGTATCGCCCAAGCTAGATTGAGTTGATAACAAAAAGCCCCATTTTCGTACGCCCAATCCCTGTACAAATCAAAAGCAATCATCGCTGGGATAATGGTTTTTAGTGGTGAAGGTTGACTTATGGCAGCATATAATTGAGTCATTCCTTGATAAGAAAAACCATACATTCCTACTTCGCCTGTACTACCATTTAACTGGGAAGCCCACATAATGGTATCATAGCCGTCGTTGATTTCATTAGTAAATAACTCAAATTCGCCCTCAGAAGTGCCTCTACCACGTACATCTTGAATAACTACAATATAACCTTGAGAGGCATACCAATGGGGATGGGCGTAAACGACTGTAGAGGCGATCTGTTTACCATAGGGTTGACGCATTAATAAAACTGGGAATTTTTCATCACTAACAGGCTGATAAATGTCGGCATCCAAACGAATACCATCACGAGTTAACATTGATGCTGTTTCTTTGGTTACTTGATACATAGTCAATTACAAAAGAGATAAAATTCACCCCTATTATGACTAATAATATTGAGTAATACCAAAAGGTTGTAACAACTCTTTTAGTCTTGAGATATAATAGCAAAAAAAACAGATAATCATAATGGTAAATATAAATACAATCCAACAGGAAATTGCGTCCCTTCCCCTCGAGGCACAAAAGACCATTCTCGAACTTGTAGATGTCCTAAAAAAAACAATATTCTTCCAATCCACGGGAAATAAGAGAACAAACAACGGACAATTGGTCTGATTTTATTGGTTGCATAGAAGCCGAACCAGACCTTTCACAAAACTATAAAACCTATTTAACCAGTGAACTAAATCAAAAATATGATCATAGTTGATACTGGTTTTGGGCTTGCCCTTGCCAATAAAAAAGACTTACTTTATTCATTCGCAAAAAAGCAATTTCAAAAATTAATAAATGAACAGTTTATTACCAGCTGGTACGTCGTCACAGAAACCTGTTATTTACTGCAAAAACGAGTAGGAATAGATGCTCCAACAATCTTTATTCATAAAATCTCTACAGGAAAACTACAGGTATTCGACCTCAAAACCAAACATTGCCAACGAATTGAACAACTAATGGAAAAATATATAGATTTGCCAATGGATTTAGCTAGCCGACGCATCTTTAGTTATTTTGGCTGAAGAATTAGGTTCAGGACAAATTCTTTCCGTTGATTATCGAGATTTCAATACCTATCGTTGGAAAAACACGGAGCCATTTCAAAATCTTTTTCAAGAATGAATATAGCTTTGGCGATCGCCATAAATAAAAAAAAGGCAGAATCAAAGGAAATTTTATTATTAATTTACTAACCTAAATTTATTTCTCCAGACTTAATTAATTCCCATTTTCTCTTATTCTTACTACTTCGTGTGAGAGTGGCAGGTTGAATAAGAGGAATATTTTCACCGCTAAGAGTTTTACTCAAAAAATTACCATGACAAATAAATAATTTTGACTTATTCATAATTTGTAAAGTTTGAGGATTAAATATCGAAATAGGGTTTAAAAACAAATAAAATTCACCCGTATGATTACTAACAATAAAGTAATCTCCTGTGGAATGTTCTTCAAATCGAATACTATTATTTAAAATGCCATCAATTAAATTATTTATTGTGTCTTCTGTCATCCTTACTTTAATAGCCTTTTCAAATAGACTATAAGGATTGGAGTTATAAGATTTAATCAGTAATTTTAAATCATCTTCAATCTCATCTTCTAATATTTCAATTTTTTCTTTTCTCGTCTTATTATCAGTATCAATTTTTAATTCCCTAATCTTAGCTTTTAATATTTTATTAATTTCTTTTTTTCCCATCTCAAAATCAATTTTTAATTCCGTGATTGTGGTTTGTAATCTTTGAATTTCCCCTTTTGCTATCTCAAAATCAATTTTTAATTGCTTAATATTAGCTTGTAATATTTTAATTTCTTCTTGTGCTATCTTATTTTCGGCTTCTTTTGATTGTTGAGTGGAGAGTTCAATTTTTTGAGATTCTAAACTAGCTTCCAATTTAGAAAATTGTCTATCAAGATCAATTTTTAATTCCAAAATCTTGGATTGTAATATTTGAATTTCTGCTTTTTTATTATTATTTTCAGTTTCTAGGTGTTTTACCCTGTCTCTTTCATCTGATTGATACTTACTAAATTTTTTATGCAGATTATATACAGCGTAAGTCAAGACTGAGAAACCAATCAACATTGATAATAACAAAAATGTATTCATAGTGAATTACAAAGAAATTAAAGTTTATTTTTTTATTATCCCTCTTTTTAAGGCGGTAAAGAAAGGACACTAAATTTAACTAGGGTAGTGTTTATAGTCATTTAAGTAATAGGAAAACTGCCAATATTTTGAGCAATTTTGGAGTTTTTATAAGGAGATTAAACTAAAATTAGTTAGGATAGGTTTTGTTTTGGAGTAAGTGTAATGGTGAAAAGTACAGATATTGAAATTGTCAAAGAGTTTCCCTCTCGATTAGAGGCAATTATGCCGATTCTGGATTTACGCATTTTTGGTTCACGAGTGAAAGGCACTGCTACAGAAGATTCTGATTTAGATGTTTTTATCACAGTACCACAGTTAGACAGATCGCACCGAGAAAAAATTTATTATTTAGCATGGGAAGTAGGATTTAAGCATAATCTAGTAATTTCTACCTTTGTAGTCACGGAAAATCAAATTAAATCAGGGGCAGTAGGTGCTAACCCTTTACTATCTAAGGTATTAAGTGAAGGGATTATCGTATGACGACCGATATTCCATTAGAATTATTGGTTAAATATCGTTTATCCCAAGCTGACGAAACCTTAACAGATTATTAAAAATTTACATATAGTAAGATCAAGTAATTTGATATAATGGCGATCAATTTTTAGATAAGATAAAATCTTATTTATTGAGTTAAATCATTATTAAAATTGAAAACAATCAAAATAAAAACTTGTATAGATTTATTTGCTGGAATTGGGGGAATTAGACTTGCCCTTGATAACAATGGTTTCAATTGCCTATATTCTAATGATTATAATAAATATAGTTGTCAGACATATTTAGCTAATTTCGGTGAAATACATTGTGCTGATTTTAAAAATATTGCCGTTGAAAAAATACCTTCTTTTGATCTTTTAGCAGGTGGTTTTCCCTCTCAACCATTTTCTATAGGAGGTGTTAGTAAAAAAAATTCATTAGACAAAAACATGGTTTTGAGGATCAAATACTAAGTAGATGATGAAGGATATAAAAATAAGGAAAAAGTGGACAAGAAATGAGTTAATCTTAGCATTTAGTTTCTATTGCAAAACTCCTTTTGGAAAGTTACATTATCGAAATCCTGACATTATTAAATTAGCAAAACTTATTAGTAGAACACCATCTTCTTTAGCCTTAAAATTGGTAAATTTTTCCAGTTTAGACCCTGAACTGAAAAAAAGAGGGATAAAAGGAATGTCTAATTATTCTAAACTGGATAAAGTTATTTTTAATGAATTTCATCAAAATTGGGAAAATTTATTTACGGAAAGTGAAATACTTTATGAACAATTAAATCAATTAAATATTCAAGAAAATCGAGATGAGTTAAATAATTTTAATAAAAAAGTAGGTGAGGAAATAGTTGTAAAAATAAAAAGAAGAATTAATCAAAATTTTTTCCGAAAAATAGTTTTATCAAACTATAATGAACATTGTGCTATTTGTAATCTCAATCATCCCTCTTTGCTTGTTGCAAGTCATATCATTCCTTGGTCTAAAGATAAAGAAGCTAGATTAAATCCACATAATGGTTTATGTTTATGTTCTATTCATGATAAAGCTTTTGATAGAGGATTGATTTCAATTGATAATGAATTAAGAATTATCATTTCTGAGGAAATATTAAAAGTGAATACAATAGCTATTAATAATTATTTTAAAATTTTTATAAGTAAAAAAATTAATCTTCCCACAAAGTTTTCTCCTTCTTTAAATTTTTTAGATTATCACAGAAAAAATATTTTTAAAGGAAGTTTATAATGATTGCTTTATCCAAATATGAATATAACAGTTTAGCTAGAATTGAAAAAACTTATTATATGATTCCAATTTTAGAGAAACTTAAAGTTTATACAGATCAATATGGTTTAGAAAAATCTCTTGATTATTTAAACAATATTTTAGTGTCTGCCAAAGATGATGTAGAAATTTTATTAGATCAAAGAATTATTGAAGGTCAAATAAAGGATAAATCTCAGGCAAGAAAATCTATCGCTGGAAATGCTTTTTCTCTTCTGATAAAGTATATTTTTCTTCAATTAAAAGACAATCATATTATTAATGCCAATATATTTATAACTTCTAATCCAAAAAAACATAAATTGATTAGTGATATGGTAACGATCAAAATTGATGATGAAATACAAAAACCAGATATGGATTTGGCTATTTATAGCATTAACAAACAAGATAAATTAGATAAATGTTTGATAATGTCCTTAAAAACATCTTTAAAAGATAATGCAGATCAAATTTGTGCATGGAAACTATTATTAGAAATAGCTACATCAGATAACCAAATTAGGACAAAATATAATATTAGTTATGAAAATAAAACTATGCCTTTAGTGGGCTTTGCCACAGTTAATTTTTATAATGAAATTAATAATCCTCAACATCGTGGAATGTTTAAATTTTTTGATCGATCTTTCATTGGTAAGCCATTAAATGCAGATTTTATTGATAATTTATCGAAATTACCTCATTTTATTAATGATAATTTATAAAGAAAAATACTTTTTAGCTAAAAGCAAATCAAATTTATGTTGGCGATCGCCAAAAAGGTCAGCATGAAAAATTTTTGCCATAAAATTAATTAGTAATTTTTAAGAATTTAAAAAGTAAAGAATCAAGAGAAATTTTATTATTAATTCACTAACTTAAATTTATTTCTCCAGACTCAACCAAAAGCCAGTTTTCCTTATCTTGTT
>CAZWLZ010000279.1:0-5078 GCA_964634505.1 uncultured bacterium
AAATATGGGAGTCATTACTATTGTTACGATTATCTCCCATCACAAATAGAAAACCTGATGGTACTTTAACTGGTGCTAAATTGTAGTATGGTTGTTCTAATATATAATTTTCTTCGATCACCACATTATTTAGATATATTTTGCCGTTTTCTACGGCCACCGTATCTCCTTCCCTACCGATGATACGTTTAATTAAGGCTTGATTTTCGTCATACCCTAACTTTTGTAGTTGTTCTGGTGCTTTAAATACTACAATGTCTTGAAAATGGGGATGGTGAAAATGATAAGATACTTTTTCAATTACTAGGCGATCGCCATTAGTAAGAGTGGGAAACATAGACTCAGAGGGAATATAACGAGGTTCGGCAATAAATATTCTAATGAATAAAGCCAAAATAATTCCGATGGCGATGGTGAGAAAATTATCTTTAATTTGTTGAAATGTTGATTGTTTTTCTGTCATGAATAATAGGGAATAGTTAGGAAAAAAAGATAGTAATTTAACGATAGTTTATTATTTTAAATCGACAGCGAGACGATGGGCGCAACTAAAACCAGAAAAAGCTACCGCATTTAAACCTTGCCCGGGGAAAGTGCTATCACCCACACAGTATAGATTATTAATGGCTGTGCTATTAAAAGGCATGGTTAATAAGCCTGGTAATTTATCTTTAGGAATGGGGCCATAACTACCATCACTACGCCCTAAAAAACGTCTATGAGTGCGAGGTGTACCAATTTCCATATAATCTAAATTAGCATCTAAACCGGGGAATATTTTTTCTAATCTTTCAATTAAATTTCCTGCGGCTTCTTCTTTTTTATATTGATATTGTTGAGGTGAAAATTTCTGCCAATATTCCATATTGCTAGGGGTAAAAACATGAAGAATATGATAATTAGGAGGTGCTAATTCGGGATTTAATAAGGTAGGAATTGATACAAATATTGTACCTTGTTCTTTTTCCATATCATCCCAATTTTCTAATACAATATGGTGACATTCTGTATTTGATGGTAGCATCTCGGCTTTTAGTCCTAAATGCAGACTCAGAAAACTGGGGGATTTTTGATAGCGTTTTTGCCATTTTTTTTCTGCTTTAGGCATTTTTTCAGGAGTAATTAATTTTTCAAAAGTATCCCATCGAGTAGCATTAGAAACTATTTTTTTGGCAAAATATTCTTTGCCATCAACTAATTTAACCCCGATCGCCTTATTATTTTTAATAATGATTTGTTTTACATTAGCTTTATATTGTATTTCTCCACCACAATTCAATAATCCTTCTACCAATTTTTCCGCAATTTTACCCACACCCCCTTTAGGGTAATTGATACCGCCATAATGGCGATCGGAAAATACCATTCCAGCGTTAATCATGGGTGTTTTATCTGCTGATACTACTGACCAACAATAACACTCCATGTCAATAAATTTTAATAAATTTTCATCTTTAATATAACGTTTAGCAATATCCCCCGCATTAAGAGGCAAATATTTAAGTAAACCTAAACAAGCCAAAGGATGTTGAAAAAAAACTCTTAATAAATAACCAATTTCTTCCAAAGAAAGTAACTCTATTTTATTAAGACAATTAAAAACCTGCCAACATTCATCATAAAATTTGCGGATGCCTTCCTTTTCGTGAGGAAAATAAGTAATAACTTCTTGCAAAAAATTCTCATATTCACGATGAACTTTTAAGTCTAAATTATGAGGTAAATGATAATGAATTTGAACAGGATCAGTAATGGTTTCTATCGACATATTAACAGCAGCTAAAGCCCTAGTCAATAAATTAGTAGTACCTTCTTTGCCAAAGCCAAAAATCATAGATGCACCCACATCAAAACGATAACCTTCCCTTTCAAAATATCCCGCACTACCGCCCGGAATGAGATACTTTTCTAAAACTAAAACTTTGATTCCTTTTGATGCTAATTGAGTAGCAGTGACTAATCCACCAATACCCGAGCCAATTACGATTACATCATATTCTGTTTTAGTGTTCATAAATTAAGAAGTTTTTATTCTTTGAATTTTATTTTTAGTTTACTTGATAAAGACTATTTTAAACTGATTTTTTGAGAAAAAAAAACAGGGAGACTATTTTAATTTATCTCACCTGCTAAATTTTAAAGAGGAGAACACTAATAAAATTATTATATCATTATTGATAATAATTATCAACTATTTGGTAAAATTAATTTTAGATGATCGCTTAATGAGTACAATTTGGATAATCATTAAACTTATATCAAGTTCGGATAATTAACGATAAATTATTTTCTCGCTTCTGATGGTAAAAATCTATAAATTCATAACCATTTATATTGATTAGACTTTTGCTATGGATTTTCCAGTTGTGATAACCAGTAGCTTTTCTCAAGATGAAATTAGGGAAGCTGGGGAGATTTAACAACCTTGAGTAAAAGTATTAATAGCTTCAAGTTTAGAAGGCATTAAAATACAATTTTCTAATAATTTAAAATTCAAGTGGGTAATAATTTACTCCGACAAATTTGCTTATACTCATTGTTTTCTAAAGTATAAAGAGAAAACTTATTTTCTTGCCATATCCACACTTCTTGTACGCCAAAGCGTTGGTATTTTTCCAACTTTTTGATATTGCCACTGGTAATATTAACTTCAATGGCTAAATCAGGATTTTCTTTTTTTTCTCCAATATAATAAGACTCATCAGGTTCAAAATATACTCCTTTTATTTCCGATTCACGAGTGGCACTTCCTACAGGAATAAACTCTATTCCTTGATGAAAGAAATAAAATTCAATCAAAAAACCAATTATTGTTTTGATGGTTTCGTGTTTCTCTCCTAATGTCATCAATTCAATTACTCCATCTAAATAAGAAATCTTAATCTTAGATTGTTGTTCTAAAAGAGATTGCATCGTCTTAAATTGTTGCCAATCATAATACCCAGGCATTCTAAACTGTTGAGCTAACACCTCTTTCTCTTTGCTGACTATAATTGAGTTCATCTTTTTTTACCCTTAAAGCAATTACAGGTATCACTGATTATATAACATCTGTGATCTAGTTGAATCATTAAAATATCCTCAGTTGCAGACACAAAAAAAATTTTAGATGATGACTAAAGTCATAACTACAAAGTTAGGTTAAAGTAAAATAAACAAAATCAAAATATTTAATTTAACAATAATTATTTATAAACATGGGTATTGGCGATAATTTCAATAAATTTATCGGTAAAAATCGTTATGTAGTGTCTCGAATTTTTATCCATTTACAAAGTAATGAAATTGCTTCTTTGTTAGGCATTTTAAATGAAGAAGCTAGAAAAGCGGTTGACAATGAGGGCGATTTAATTGTGATGGGTGAATGTTTGGTTAATATTTGTCAAGGTTTATTGGAATACCAAAATTATTGGCATTCAGCTGCTAATGAAGGGGATGTATTTTGGGATGAAGGAGATGCGGGGGATTTTGTGACAGAATTATTTACGGATTCTGCCCAACGTTATCTTTCTCAACCCGATTTTAATTCCTCTGTGGTAGGGGAAAACGAACCTTTATATTTACCAATAACTAATAACTTAATTGTTATGATTACAGTAGCTTTTGAAGGGGAAGTGCCTGATATTGAATCAGATTTGGCTGATTTTGAAGCCTTACAATATGCTTTAAAAGCCTTAATTAACCTTCATTATCAAGAGAAATACCGTGCTATTCAAGTTCATTTTTCTCCCGCTAAATTAGGGGATGAATTAACTGATGATCAAGTATTAATTAATTTTTCCGAATTAATTCCTCTTTAATTTAATAATATTCTTTAACTTAATTTTTAAAATATCTTATGTGGCGATCGATTTTGTCTGTTTTTTTAACCGTAACTTTATTTTTTACGACGGTGGCTTGTCAATCTTCTCCTAATAACCCTAGTAATCAAGCTAATTTCACTAATAATACAGGTATAAAAGCTAATAATCTTAGTGATGGTAAATACCCTGTACAACAAGCAACCTATAATGATGTTAACGGGGAATATAATATAATGATACTTAATAATCCCGTTGGCACTTCTCCTGTTTTTCGTACTGAAAATTTACAAATGGCACGTTTAACAGATGAAGAAGTTAAAAATGGTGAAACAACTTATCTTAATGTCAATGGTAAGGATGCTTCTATGCACTTAGCAGAAGATTTTAAGATCGAATATATTCACAATGAAACACAAGAAGTTACTAATGCCAATACTGGACAAAAAGAAACGGTGATTGTTAGACAACAATCTAGTTTTTGGAGTCCTTTTGCGGGTGCATTAGCAGGACAAGCCTTAGGTAGTATGCTTTTCAGACCTCAATATTATGTGCCTCCGATGTATCAACCGGGGGGTAATTTAACTGGTTTTGGAGGTTATGGTAGTAGCTATAATCAAGCTGTTACTAATTATCAAAGTAATTATAATAGTCCTCCTGCTGCGGTTAAAAATCGTAATACTTTTCGTACTACTGGTAGTTTACGAAATAATACGAATAAGGCTAATACAACTACTAATAAGTCTAAGAATACTAGAAATAATACTAAGGCAACGGGGTCTGGTTTTGGTTCGAGTGATTTAAAAACTAAGGGCAATTCTCGCACTAGACAGCCTAGTAATAGTAGTTTTGGGACGAAAAGATCAAATACTCGTACTCCTTCAAGAGGTGGCAGTTTTGGTAGTAGAAGAAGACGTTAATATCTAATTTTTATCCCCTAAATTCATTAAAAAAAGGGTTTTAGCCCCCTAACCCCCTTAAAAAGGCAGGGTTGTTTCATTCTAAAGAAAAAGCGATAATTATAGGGAGAATGGGTGATAGGGAGATAGGGTAATGATGACAAGAGTATATATGGCTGAAAAATATCACAAATTAATTAATAATCACCAAGAATTAGCAGTTGATCAAATTGCTTTTAAGACTGTTATGACAATTTTTGAAATAGCTCAAAATTTTCCTAATGTCGAAAAAAAAACTAAATTTGTCGATTTTTTCCTCTATTGCTTCTTTTTTCCCCCTAATTCCCCATTTCCCTCTCTCCCCATTTGTCTTACTTGA
>CAZWLZ010000280.1:0-5073 GCA_964634505.1 uncultured bacterium
TTCAAGGTTTTAATGCCAGATAATATTTACAAAAGATACCAAATGGGTTCTATAAAAGTATAATCATTGACCTTCATTTTTAGCTAAAATCAGTTGAATTATATTTGCTAATTGACTTAATTTGATTGGTTTGGTGAGATAATGATTTGCCCCTGCTGCTAAACACTTTTCTTTATCTTGTGGCATAGCCAAAGCAGTTAAAGCAATAATGGGAGTTTTCACGTAAGGAAACTCAGTTTCTTGTCGAATCCTTTTGATTGCTTCTAAGCCGTCTATATGAGGCATTAAAATATCCATTAAAATTAAATTTGGATTATGAACTTTAAACAAATCAATCGCTTCTTGACCGTTTTTAGCTAGAATTATTTTGTATCCTTTTTTTTCAAGATAGCTAGAAATATTGAGAATAGTTGCAGCATTATCTTCAGCCAAAAGAATAGTATAATTTTGAGGTATTATGGAAGGAGGATTATGCTTGGGTGATAAATTAGCAGAAAAATTATGATTAGATTGAGTAGTTAAAAAAAATAAATCATCACAAGGAAGATAAAAAGAAAAACTACTTCCCTCTCCAGCTTTACTAATTACGTTTACTTTCCCTTGGTGCATTTCTACAAATTTTTTGACCAAAGTAAGCCCTAATCCTGAGCCGATATATTGACGATTTAAAGCACTATCAATTTGTACAAAAGGTTTAAAGAGTTTGGCTAGATTCTCAGGGGTAATTCCGATGCCATTGTCTTTTACGGTAAAGGAAATAAAATTAATTGAAGAGGATTTTTCTATTTCTAAATCAACTTTTAAGGAGATTTTTCCTCCTTCGTCGGTGAATTTAATCGCATTACTAAGAAGGTTAATTAATACTTGACGAATACGTCTTTCTTCTACCATTAAAGTTGGTAAATTTTCTCTTATATCTGTAGAAATTTGGAGGTTTTTTTGTAAGGCTTGTTGTTCAACAAAAACTAAACTTGATTCGCATAATTCTTTAATTTGTGTGGGGGCAAGATTAAGTTTCATTTGCCCTGACTCAATACTGGCAAGATCAAGAATATCATTAATTAATGATAATAGATGATTTCCACTTTTTTCGATAGTTTGAATTGATTTAAGCTGTTTGCTATTAAGTTGACCGTAAATTTCTTCTTGTAGTGTTTCAGAAATACCTAAAATAGCATTAAGAGGGGTGCGTAATTCATGGCTAATCGTGGCTAAAAATTCATCTTTGAGACGGGTAGCTCTGGTTAATTCTTGATTACTTTGAAATAATTTTTCTTCAGTTACTTTTTTTAGAGCTTCGAGATGGAAACCTTCAACTAAAATACTGCAAGTCATTAAAAAAGGTTGTAAGTATTCAATAACTGATTCAGTATAGCCTTCAATATTATTGGCGATCGCCACAATGCCGATTAAATTTGAACCACTAAAAAAGGGTAATCCTAAAAATGTTTCAATATTTAGCTGCCCTTCGGGTGTCTGATTAGGAGGAAAATCTATTTTAGGATTATTAACAATTAAAGGTTTACCAGTGGTAATGACAGAGGCAAATAAGCTATTTATATCCGTAGATATTATATCTTGGCAATAATTTTGGGGATAGTGTTTTTGGATTTTTGAGGCGACTTGGTTATGAGTTTTTAGAGAAGAGGAGTCTTTACTTATAAAAAAATGTTCTTCAATGGTGGCACTACCATCTTTGTTAAAGCAAACTTCCCCAATAAAACCATATTGACTATTGGTTAAATTTAATAAGTCTGTTAGTAATTCTTCAAAAATAACTAGATGATTTTCTTCGGTAATAAATCGAGATTGGGCTTTACTAATGGTAGAGAGAATATTGTTATTTTTTTGAATGGTATTGATTAATCTAAGTTTTTCTACTTCATATTGTTTTCTTTTGGTAATATCTTCACAAACACAAATTAATAAACCATCATTAGAAATAGTCAAAGATAAACCCTGCTCGAAAATTGAACCATCTTTACGCTGGGCTTTTAGTTCACCCTTCCAGGCTTTATGAGTGTTTAAATAGGGTAAAATTTTTTGTTCAATATATTTTAATTCTGATTGTTGATAAAGACTTGTCCAACTTTTGCCAATAAGTTCTCCTTGTGAGTAGCCAAACATTTCGTGATTAGCTTTATTAGCATAAAGAAAATGATTATCTTGTAATATACCGATACCATTTATAGCCGCTTCGATCGCCATTAATTGTCTCTTAATATGCTCTTCTGCTTTTTTTCGTTGACTAATATTTCTGGATACGGCTAAAATAGAAACTGGTTCATTAGTTTGATTATCTTTAATTAATTTGCAACTACTTTCAAGCCAAATATAATTACCATTTTTATGACGATAACGAAATGTCATTGTTTCTATATCTAATTGATGAGCGTACATAAGTTGATGATTTTCTTGAATGTAGGGTATATCTTCGGGGTGAAAAAATTGGTAAACATCTTTTCCAATTAATTCTTCAACTTCATAACCTAAAAGGGATTTACAAGCAGGAGAAAGATATAAATAACTACCATCAAGGGCATGACTACAGATTAAGTCAGTAGAATTATCCGCCATCATACGATAACGAGATTCGCTGTCTAGGAGTGCTTTTTGTGATTGTTTTCGTTCTAATTCTGCTATTTTTCTTTCGGTTATATCTTGAAAAGTTCCTACTAAACCAATAATGTTATTATTTGAATCTCGTAAAGGGGCTTTATTGGTTTCAATCCATCTTTTTTGACCATTGGGAAGAATTAAAATATCTTGTATCATTAATTTAGGTTTCCCTGATTGCATTACTTCTTGATCGTCTCGGATATATTTATTGATTTTATCTGAACAGGTGTAAATCTCTAACTCTTTTTCATCTATATTTATATCCAAATCAGGATTAAAAGGGGAGTTAACTAATTCGTTCAAAGTTCGATTAACTCCTAGTGACACCGATTCTCTGTTTTTCCAAAATACAGATATAGGTAAAGTATCAAGGAGAGTTTGTAAAAAAGATTCTGATTGTTTGAGGTTTTTTTCAGTTTCTTTACGGTTAGATATATCTATAATTACATAGATAATATTGCCCTCCTCATCAAGTAAGGCTGCACTAATTAAAACATAAACTAAATGACCTTTTTTATGGTGATAGGCTTTTTCCCAAGGATTAACTTTTTGCTCTTTTTTTAAATTGGAGATCGCCTCTAAATCTTTTTGATGATATTTCGGGGGAGTTATTTGCAGCCAATTAATTTGAGCTAATTCGTTTCTGGTGTAACCAATCATTTCTAAAAGGCGATCGTTAACGTCAGTAATATCACCATCAAAGTTAGTAAACATAAAACCCACAAGATTAGATTCAAAGACTTGACGAAAACGAAATTCACTTTTAATAACTTGTTGAGTGCCTTTGGTTACCTTGATTTTTAACTGCTGATTTAGTTGTTTTACTTTGATTTCGGCTTCTTTTAACTCGGTAACGTCTAGGGATATACCTCTGGAAATTAGGGGTTTACCATCTTTACTGTAGTTAGTTTCACATTGTTCTTGAATGTATTTAATTCGACCATCTGACATTACTAAACGATGAATAATATTATAGGGAGTTTTCTGATTGAGATGCTCTCGATAAATATCAGCTACTTTTTGGCGATCGCCAGGATGAACTAAATTAAAAAATGCTTCTTTGGAGGGAGATATTTGATCTGGATTTAGTTCTAACAAATGATACATTTCTTCTGACCAAAATAATTGATTTGTGGTAATATCTAACTCCCAAATTCCTAATTTAGCTATTTTTTGGGCTTTTTGAAGGCGATCAGAAAGTCGTTGTAATTGTTTTTGCGATTCTAGCCTATTTTGAGCATTAATGATAGTTTGTCCCAAAATGTTTAATAATCTAATAATTTCCTCTGAAAAGATTAAAGATGGTTGCAAACAACTAAAACCAATAAAACCAACCACAGAATTTTGACTAATCAAAGGCATAGTTAAAATTGATTTTAAATTAAATTTTTGCCAAACTTGCACATCGACTGCCGCCTCAGCAGGAGCATCATCAACATCAGCCACATAAAGCATTTGCTGTTTATTAGTCACCAAAACTGACCAAGGAAGTTGAGAAAATGGTATATTTTGAACTAACGTAATATGAGAAAGACTTTGATCTAAAGCCCATTCATAAGTCATACTCAAAGTTTGGTTAACTTGATCAAAAGAAAACATGGTTATAAAATCTACTTTGGTGAACTCTCCGATGAATTGCAAAGCCAGATTAATTTCAGAATCAAGATTTTCTTCAGTAACATTAACAAAACGGCTAATAATTTCAGCGACAATTTGACTAAAAATTTGGTTAGGTTGGCGATCAATTTTTTCTACTTTTCTCTCTGATTTCATGGTTAAATTTTCTATTTAATAGAGTAATTAGAAATAAGGCACTTTATTATTTTTATCACATCAAATTTATATATATTTACAACAATATGAGACTTTCTAAACATTAAAACTAAAGCTCCCAAACTTGGCAGATCTGTTTTAAAGTAAGTGGGGAAAAGGTTGGGGTGTTAGGGTATAGCAACACTTGTATTGAAAAAAAGACTATAGAGACAAGGGGTTTAAAGCCCTTGTTTAGCTCCCTTGTTTAGCTCCCTTGTTTAAACCGCTTGTTTAAAGTTCTAAAGTTATGTTGATTGCTATAGCTTAATTTTGAGTAATATCAGGTTTGGATAAACAATGATAAAAAAAAGAATGGCTAAAGCCATCACTACGAACAGTGATTTTATTATAAGCAATTAACCGAATTTGATATAACATCAACAAGTAAGATATAACGAAATAGATTTTAAGTAAATTTATGCAAGAGAATAAGAATTTTCAGCTTAATTGTCCATTACCAATAAATAAATATCCTCATATTTTATTAGGGCATGGTAGTGGGGGTAAATTGATGCACCAGTTAATCAATGAGATGTTTTTGGCTACTTTTGGGGATGATAAGGACATAATTGATCATGATTCTGCCGTACTTAATCTTAATAGTAATAAAATTGCTTTTACTACAGATTCTTATGTGGTAAA
>CAZWLZ010000281.1:0-5062 GCA_964634505.1 uncultured bacterium
CTGTAAGGTTGTTGTCATTGTAATATAATTGCTATTTAGTTTTCTAGGTACGAATAATTTATTTTTGTTTGTGAGTTTTTGTTTGCCTCACACTTAATATATTAAATAACTTTCTAAGAATTGTCAACATTCTTAACAATATTCTTTTTTATATTTATTATTAGTTTTACTTATCTTTGAAGTTAAATTGTTTGGAAACCATATTTAATAAGGTTTCTTTGGGGACAAAGCGAGACGAGTTTACCATAATTTGATTCCCTAAACCTCCTGTTACAATATCAGCTTTATTCTCATTTAAGGCTTTTAATGCTTCTTTTACTACTTCTTGACTTGATGTTAAATTGTTTGGTTTGCCATCTTTAGGCATGGGAAACTCTGCTTGTTCAAAAAAGTTGGATTCGGTTGCTCCTGGGGATAGGGTTAATATTTTTATACCTTTTTCTTTATTTTCTGCCCATAATGCCAGACTAAAATTTAAGACAAAGGCTTTGGTAGCAGCATAGACTGACATATAAGGTAAGGGTAAATAACCTGCTATACTTGCTACGTTAATGATGCCTCCCTCTTTTCTCTTTCTCATTTCGGTTAAGAATAGATGAGTTAATTCTACTAAGGCTACTACATTTAGTTGAATCATGTTTGTTTGTTTTTCTAGTTGGCGATCGCCAAATTCACCATAATCACCAAATCCAGCATTATTAATCAATAAGTCGATAGTCAAATTTTTTTCCTTCACTTGATTAAAGACATTTTGACTAGCATTAGGTAAAGTTAAATCTTGAATAATAATTTCTACTTGAATGGAATATTGTTTTGTTAAGGTTTGTTTTAAGGATAATAATTTATCCGATGAACGAGCTACTATAACTAGGTTATAGTTTTGTTGTGCTAATTCTTCAGCAAAAGATTTTCCTATACCAGAAGATGCACCTGTTATCAAGGCTGTTTTCATTTTTTAATATTAATTTAATTTTCTTAATATAACTTAACAAAAAAAATAAGAGAAAGGAAAGGTAATTTATATTTTAGTCATCTTCATCATCTAGGATTTCAATAACACGAGGTTCTTTTTTTTCATTGTTATGATTAGGAGAATTATGAGAAAAATTTTTATTTTGACCTTGCCTAATCATTTCATCAACAAAAGCTTTTGCTTCGTCGGCTTGAATTTTGCCTTTTTTAACCATGTCGTCAGCTAATTGTTGTAATTGAGAGCCAAAATCTGGATTTTCTGCTATTTTTGCCGCCTGTTGTTTCAATTCTTTAAGAGTATCATTAGCCTTATCAGCGGCATAACCAGCTACTCCTAAACCAAAATAAAAAGCCTTATGTAAAATATTTTCTTGTTCAGACATATTGGTAGTAATGATTTTATTATCTAATAATCATAACTTATCACTAACCTAATTATCAAAAAAACAAGTAGCTTAAATTTCATTAATGACAAAAATAGAGACACTTAAGGAAAGTGTCTCTAACGGTATTAGGTATTAGGTATTAGGTGTTAAAACTATTATAACCAAAAAAAAAATTTTTGGTTGACTTTTTGGAAAAATTTTTAATAATTATTTTTTTGTGAAGTCTCTCAAAAGAGTATTATTAAAAATAATATTACTTATAAGCTATTGTTAATCAAAAATTAATCAAAAAATATCTTGAATGAATGAACTTTTTAATGAATTTGAACCTTTACAAATAATTGCCATTACCAATGCGGCAGCTACAAAAATAAAGCCTTTGAGTGATTACATGGGGGCAGAATTATGGACTCCAGAAAAAGGACAAATTGATGAGGCTTTTGTTTATCAATATTCTTTAAAGGAACATCTTACTAATCATTGGCTTAAATATAAAGGAATTATTTTTTGTTTAACGATCGGTGCGGTAATTCGTTTAATTGCTCCTCTTTTGAGTAATAAAAATTTTGATCCTGCTATTATTGTTATATCTCCTGATTTTCAATATGTGATTAGTTTATGTGGCGGCCATCATGGTAATGGTGATAAGTTAACTCAATTAATTGCTCATCAATTAGATGCAATTCCTCTGGTTACTTCTTCTTCTAATTATCTTCATTTACCCGCTATTGATACTTTAGGCCATTGTTATGGTTGGGTAAAAGGGACGGGGCATTGGACTGAAGTTAGTGCTAGTATTGCTAGGCAAGAAAAGGTTTTAGTTGTTCAAGATAGTGGTTCGATTTTGTGGCGTAAGTCTCTGCCTTTTCCTTCTCCTTTTGATTTCACTTTATCAGAAAATAGTGCTGATTCTCACCGTATTCCAGCAGCAGTTGTTTTTATTAGTGTGAAAAAAAATGCTTTATCTTCTTATGATATTCCGATGGTGGAGTGGCATCCTCGTCTTTTATGGGTAGGAATTGGCTGTGAAAGAGGTACTTCTAAACAGTTGATTCAATATGCTATTGAGGAAGTTTTTTGTCAATTTAATTTAACTAAAATGGCGATTGCTGGCTTTGCCACCATTGATTTAAAGTCAGATGAGCAAGGTATTTTAGAGTTATTACAAGATTGGAATTTTCCTTTAAAAACTTTTAACGCTTTACAATTAAGTCAAGTTGATGTGCCTAATCCTTCTGAGTTGGTTAGACAAGAAGTTAATACTCCTAGTGTGGCTGAAGCTGCTGCGATTTTGGCCAGTGAAACTAACAATTTATTAGTATCTAAACAAATTATTAGGCACGAACAAGAAAAAGGTGCTGTAACAGTGGCGATCGCCCAAGCAAATCAAGAGTATATTCCCAGAAAAGGTAAAATTTATTTGGTAGGCATTGGCCCTGGTAATCTTAGTTTAATAACTCCAGCAGCTAAAACTGCCATTACTGATGCGGATGTAATTATTGGCTATAGTCTTTATTTAGATTTGATTTCTACTTTATTTCAACCGAGTCAAGTGATTGAGTCTTTTCCTATTACTCAGGAAAAACAAAGGGCTGAACGGGCGATCGCCTTAGCTAAATGGGGTTTGACCGTAGCAGTAATTTCGTCAGGAGATTGCGGTATTTACGGCATGGGAGGGTTAGTTTTAGAGACTTTGAGGGGGAGCGATTGGGATGGAAAAACTCCTGAAGTCAAAGTATTTTCGGGTATTACCGCCATGCAATCAGCAGCAGCTAAACTGGGAGCACCTTTGATGCACGATTTTTGTGCTATTAGTTTGAGTGATTTATTAACTCCTTGGGAAGTGATTGAAAAAAGGATTACAGCAGCAGCTAGTGCAGATTTTGTCACAGGAATTTATAATCCAAAATCCAAAACTCGCACTCAACAAATAGAAATTACGCAAAAAATTTTCCTGCAATATCGAGCAAAAAATACTCCAGTGGCGATCGTCAATTCAGTGGAGAGAGAAGAAGAGAAAATCACCATAACAACTTTAGCAGAAATGTTAAATCATGAAATTGATATGCTTACAACGATAATTATTGGTAATAGTAATACCAAACAGTATCATAATTGGTTAATTACTCCTCGAGGTTATCAAATTAATTGACAATTGATAATTGATAATTAACAATTAAGAGATAATTAATTCAAAATTATTAACTATTCCTTAAAAATCATTAAACAAATTTTTATGATCAAAATAACTAAATTCTTTCCTTTATTCTGTATAACCTTAGGATTAAATGCCCTTAGTCTCCCTAGTTATGGACAACAAATGCCTTCGATCGGAGTACCAGAACAGTTAAAACCTTTAGAAAAAGAGGTTAATTCGCAGATTAATTCTAATGTCAAAGAAGAAAAAGCTAAAAAACTGCTTCAATTATTTTTCAATCAGCAATTTGAAGAAGCAAGGGCGATGATTAGTCCAGAATTAAAAAAAGAAGTTTCCTTAGAATTATTAAAAACAGAATGGGAAGAAACTAAAGCAAAAAATGGACAATTTAAAAAGATTACTAATTCAAGATTAATTGAAACTCCGGGTAGCGACTTAATAATTTTAACAGTAGAATTTGACAAAATAACTAATAATTGGATTGTTATTTTTAATGATAATAATGAAATTATCGGCACAGATTTTCCCATAGATAAAAGTATAGAACAGATTTCTGTAGAGGTAGTTAATGCTTTAGCAGATGGACAATTTGATCGAGTTAGGTCTTATTTGCATCCCTTTTTGAAACAAGACATATTCCCTCAAGAAGTTCAAGCAAGATGGGAAACAATAGAAACAAAGAATGGGAAATTCAAAAAAATTGTCGATACCAATATTCGCAAAGGCTCATCTTTAGATGATACTGATATGGTTTTTATGACTCTTCAATTTGCTAATAATACTCAAAGTTTCTTAATTCTTTTTGATGCCAATAAAAATATTACTGGTATTAATCCTATTGAAAATTAGTTAAAATTTGAATTGAACAAGGGGGTTAATCCCCTTAAATTTATTCAAGGGAAATTAATTGGTATTTGACTAAATTATCAATTAATTTTTCTACGTCTTGATCTAATTTTTCTGATTCAACATCATATTCATCTAATAATTGCTGTGAGATTTCTTCTATCGATTTATTGCTATTTAAACCATTCCAAATTAAAGTCCCAATTTCATCTAAACCAAAATATTGTTCTGTCTCAATATTAAGTAAAACTGCACCGTCTTCAAGATTTTGAAATAAAACATCTTCATTAATTTTTATTCTCATCATTTTAATTCCTTTTTAATTAAAATATAGCTAAATTTTGGTTATATGAATTAATTAAGTCACCCTGAATTATGTTGTTATGGTGCAATATAATTTGAATCATCAGATGATGGAGAATCAGGTAAAACTGGCGTTTGAGGATTCAACATATTTCGCCAAGACGCAATATCTTCCCTAGCTGAATTATAAGCTGAAGTACCATAAGGGATCATTTCTGCTGTGGCGATCGCCTGTTCTAAAGAGGATTGCAAAGAATAATTAGCAAGACTTCTAGCAATACTTAATAACTGTTCTGACCAACGATTAATAGCAATACGACTCTCCCCTCGTACATTGGCTGAAGAAGGCACTTTACGAGCCAAATTAATAGCTCTCAATAAAGATTCTGGGGTGTTC
>CAZWLZ010000282.1:0-5061 GCA_964634505.1 uncultured bacterium
ACATTTAGAATTTCAAACTAGCCCCCAATCCGAACCACCGATGGGTTTAAGAATGTTAGATTATTGGTTAAGATTATATCGTTTATATCAAAAAGAGATAGAACAAGTAGTAATTTATCTCAAACCCACTAACAGCAAAAAAGTATTAATCGATAATTTTCAGCAAAAAAATACCTATCATCGTTATCGAGTGATTAGGATTTGGGAAGTATTACCAGAGGAATTATTAAAATATCCCGCTTTATTACCCTTAGCAGTATTAGCTAAAACAGAGCAACCAAAAGATTTATTAGAGCAGGTAGCCAAAGAAATTGATAAAATAGAAGACAAAAGAGAAAAAAATAATTTAACAACCTGTGTATCATTATTAGCAGGGGTAAAATTTGACGTATCATTAATACAAAAATATTTTCGGGAGGAAATAATGAAAGAATCAGTAGTATATAACAGTATTCTTGACAAGGGAATCCAACAAGGTATTCAACAAGGTATTCAACAAGGTATTCAACAAAGCAAAAGTTTAGAATTAAATCTAATTTTAGATCTTTTGAAAAAACTTTTAGGAAGTCTAAATAACGAGTTAGAAAAAAGGATAGAAGATTTACCTTTGGAAAAATTAAATCAATTAGGGCATAACATTTTAGATTTTAATGATCAATCAGATGTAGCAAAGTGGTTAGATAATCATTGAGGCTAAAATTTTTAGCAATTCATTTTCGATTATATTTTGTAGTAAACTTAATCTAAATTAAATATTATCAAGATTGATGCCCAATTATTTTTAATATAGGTTAAAACCATGGCGAAAGTTATTCTCAAAATAATTAAAGGCAAATTAACAGGGCTAGAATTTGTATTTGGCGATCGTAATACTTGTATCATTGGACGTAATGATGATTGTTACCCACAGATACCAGAGGATGAGAATCATACGGAAATTTCTCGTTATCATTGCTTGTTAGATATTAATCCACCCCAAATAATGATTAGGGATTTTAGCAGTCTCAACGGCACTTATCTTAATAGTATAAAAATCGGACAGAGAAAAAAAGGAGAAACCCCTACAGAAGGACAAAATAGAGAATATCCACAACACATTCTCAAGAAAGGAGATACTTTTTGTTTGGGAAAAACCGAGACAGTTTTTGAAGTTGATATTGAGGAAGTTATCAGTCAAACTACAGTTAAAATTAATCCTCCTAATGAGAATATAGGAAAACCTAATTTATTTGGCTGGATTAATGATTTTTTAGAGAGAATTAGACTAGGAAAAACACCCCAATTAAACGAAAATGCCCAATTTTTAGCTAAATATCAACTAATTAAAGAATTAGGGGCAGGGGGATTTGGCAAAGTTTATTTAGCTCGTCATATGGATACTAAAAAAGAAGTAGCTCTCAAAGTTATGTTACCAAATGTGGCTCAACATCCCGATATGGTACAAAGATTTTTGCGAGAGATAGAATGCACTAAACCATTAAATCATCCCAACATTGTCAAAATGTTAGATTATGGTTATGCGGAGGGATTATTTTTCTTTACCTTAGAGTATTGTAATGGTGGTAGTGTTCAAGATTTAATGACCCAAAGAAAAGGTAAGTTATCAATAGAGGAAGCAATGGGAATTATTATCCCCGTTTTAAAAGGTTTAGAATATGCCCATCAAGTAAAAATTGAAAATGTTGAATTGATAGATGGTAATGTTGGTAAAGCGATGGGTTTAGTACATCGAGATTTAAAACCAGATAATCTTTTGATTGATAATTCATCTTCATCTCCTACGGTTAAAATTGCTGATTTTGGATTAGCGAAGGCTTTTGATTTAGCAGGGTTAAGCGGATTATCCATTACTGATGGGGCGATCGGTACACCTTATTTTATGTGTCGTCAACAGGTTTTAAACTTTAAGTATGCTAAACCCGATATAGATATTTGGGCGATCGCTGCTACCCTATATTATCTACTAACAGGAGGTCATGTTCCTCGTTCATTTGATCAAAAAGATGCTTTTAAGTGTATCTTATCCAATCAACCTATCCCCATTCGACAAAAAAATCCTGATCTTCCCAAATCCCTTGCTGATGTAATTGATTTAGCTTTGCAAGAAAATCCAGAATTACATTTTAAAACCGCTAGGGATTTTAGAAAAGCATTAGAATCCACAGTCAGTATATCCTAATAAGATAGGAGTTTTAATAATTAACATTGTTCAAGTATGTAAACTTACACAATGGTCGATGATTATGAGGACGTTAACAAAGGGTTTAAACTCCTTGCCTAAAGAATTAAAATGTCCTAACTAACCTACCCGTTGCTATAAATTTTCTTTTTTTGACATTTTAAAATAATTTAATCACCGCTATTAATACCCTCTTTAAACCTAACACCTAATATAGCAGTACCAAGTTATATTAGGACATTTTCGATCCCCCTAACCCCCTTAAAAAGGGGGAAATAAACTTTAAGCTAGTGTCCTAACCTGAAAACGTAGTGCTATATCATCTAATTTTTTTTTGATTAAATCAAGTTTTATTGATATGATAAAAATGTTTATTTAGATTTTAATATTTATGCGAGTAGGAATTAATGGTTTTGGTAGAATCGGCAGACTTGCCTTAAGAGCGGGCTGGAATAATCCTAATATTGAATTTATACATATTAATGAAATTAATGGCGGAGTGGATACTTCTGCTCATTTATTAGAGTTTGATTCCGTTCATGGTCGTTGGCATCAATCAATAAAAGTTGAATCAACAAAAATTGTGATCGAAAACAAAGCCTTAAGTTTTAGTGAATTTTCTACGCCTCAACAAGTGCCTTGGCCAGATTTAGGAGTTGATTTAGTAATAGAAAGTTCGGGCAAATTTCGTACCCCTGAGACTTTAAATCCTTATCTCGAATCAGGAGTAAAAAAAGTGGTAGTAGCAGCCCCTGTTAAAGAAAATGCTCTTAATATTGTCATGGGAATTAATGATCATCTTTACGATGCCACCAAACATCATATTTTAACTGCCGCCTCTTGTACTACTAATTGTCTCGCTCCTGTAGTTAAAGTTATTCAAGAAAAATTAGGTATTAAACACGGAGTAATTACCACTATTCACGATGTAACCAATACTCAAATTGTGGTTGATGGCCCCCATAAAGATTGGCGACGAGCAAGATCATGTCTTACTTCTTTAGTACCTACTACTACAGGTTCGGCAATGGCGATCGCCATGATTTATCCTGAATTGAAAGGAAAGTTAAACGGTATAGCGGTTAGAGTACCTTTATTAAACGCATCTTTAACGGATTGTGTTTTTGAAGTCAATCGTAATACCACAGTAGAAGAGGTCAATAATTTATTAAAAAAAGCCTCTCAAACTTATTTAAAAGGTATTTTAGGTTATGAAGAATTGCCCTTAGTCTCGGTTGATTATAAAGATGATCCTCGGTCGTCAATTATAGATGCCCTTTCTACCATGGTTATTGATCATACTCAAGTAAAAATCCTAGCTTGGTATGACAATGAATGGGGCTATGCCAATCGATTAGTAGAATTAGTCGCCAAAATTGCTCGTGATTTTTAGAGTTAAATCATAAATGTTTTAAAAAATAAAAATAAAATTAATTTTGATAGAAAAATTATCAATTTAAATTTAAATGCCCTACATTTAAACTCTTTTTTACAAAATTATAAATACTCATACAATCGTTAATCAAAAGTTAATTGTGAATAAATTGTTATGGATACAAGTTTACGAAATTATGCCTTAGTAACTTCAGCTTATTGGGGTTTTACCATTACCGATGGTGCATTAAGAATGCTAGTTTTATTACACTTTAATAAACTAGGTTATACCCCTATTTCAATTGCTTTTTTATTTTTGTTTTACGAAATTTTTGGTATTATTACCAATTTTTTAGGAGGGTGGATAGGTTCTCAATTTGGATTAAGATTGACCTTATATAGTGGCATAGCTTTACAAATTTTTGCTTTAATCATGTTAGGTTTGATCAATCCTAGTTGGGCAGTATGGTTTCAAGTCTTATATGTAATGACTTCTCAGGCTTTTTCTGGTATTGCCAAAGACTTAACGAAAATGAGTTCTAAAAGTGCTGTACGCTTAGTTGTACCTAAAGAAGCTGAATCAAAATTGTTTAAATGGGTAGCCATTTTAACAGGATCAAAAAATGCTCTTAAAGGGTTTGGTTTTTTTGTGGGAGCATTTTTATTACAAGTTTTTGGTTTTAATAATGCTTTATTTTTTCAAGCCTTCATTTTATTTTTTATTCTTTTAAGTGGTCAATTATTACCACAAAACTTGGGAAAAGTCAAGGCAAAAGTCAAATTTAAACAATTATTTTCTAAATCACCAGCTATTAATATTTTATCTTTAGCCAGGTTTTTCCTATTTGGGGCAAGAGATATATGGTTTGTAGTGGCGTTGCCTGTGTTTTTGCAAAGTGAATTAAAATGGACTTCGGTACAAGTAGGCACTTATATGGCTTGTTGGGTTATCGGTTATGGATTGATACAGTTTTTTTCCCCTACTATTCTGGGGCAAAATAAACAAGAAACAGCCCCCACCGCTAAAACTATTGAACTTTGGACATCTATTTTAACCTTAATTCCGATGGCGATCGCCATTTGTTTAACAATAGGATTAAATCCTCAAATAGTTATTACGGGGGGATTAGTTATATTTGGTATTGTATTTGCTTTTAATTCTGCGGTGCATTCTTATTTAGTTTTAGCCTATACAGAGAATGATGATGTAGCTTTAAATGTAGGTTTCTATTACATGGCTAACTCTGGAGGCCGTTTATTAGGCACGATTACATCGGGTATAGTTTATCAATTAATGGGCATTCAAGGATGTTTATGGTTTTCTAGTCTCTTTGTTTTCATAGCCGCTTTAGTCTCTTTTAAATTACCTATTTCTAAAAATGCTGTTGGTTAATTAAGATTTTGTTATGTATCGTATTACCTAAAACGCTAAAACCCTAAAACGCTAAAACCCTAACTCCCATTACCGATTACCGATTACTTATTACTTATTACTTATTACTTATTAC
>CAZWLZ010000283.1:0-5045 GCA_964634505.1 uncultured bacterium
TCAAGATTAACCCCCGTATTACCCAACTCAGGATAAGTAAAAGTAACAATTTGACCACAATAGCTAGGATCAGTGATAACTTCTTGATAGCCAGTCATGCCAGTGTTAAAAACAACTTCCCCTAAAGTAGTGCCTTGGGCACCAAAAGAAAAACCTTTGTAAAAAGTGCCATCATTGAGAACTAATAAAGCAGGTTTCGTATTAAAAACAGTCATAAAAATTATTATATTTAGATTGAGTGATAAATTTAAAGAATACTAATAGGAATCTATCTTAAATTTGCCATAAAAAAAACTAAAAATTATCTATTCTTGACAAATAGATGATAAATCAAGTTATGATAAATCATGTTTGAGAGGTTTTACTAGGAAAATAGGGTTTTAAACATGAGTCCAAGAAAATTATCCGATGATGATAGAATTGAAATTCTTAATTTATATCGCAATTCAGAAGAAAATATTGGTAGTTTAGCCATAAGATATGAAGTAAGTACTTCAACTATCAGTCGTTTCTTAAAAAGTACTCTATCCTCTGACGAATATGAAGATTTAATTAAACAAAAACGTATCACTCGTGGTAATCAAATATCTTTACCAAAAGAAATAGAAGAAAAAAATCCTGATTTACCACCAGCAAAAAAAACTAAAGTAAAATCAAAATCATCTCTAAAGGAAATAAAACAAAAAGAGAATATAAATTTAATGGCGAAAAAATCTTTACCAGAATTTGAGACGGAAAATAATAAGCAAGAATATCAAGAAAATTTATCTTCTTTTGATAATTTGGAAATTTTATCGGAAAGAACGGAAATTTATCTTGATGAAAAAGAAGATTTTAAGTCTGTTAATCTTTTACAAGAAATGTTCGGCGAAGATGTCAGCGATGATTTAGATGAAGATGATTTAGATGAAGATGATTTAGATGAAGATGATTTAGATGAAAAAACGGTTATCCTTTTCAACAAAATTAAAGTATTACCTTTATCTTTAGCCAAATTTCCTAATATTTGTTATTTAGTTATTGATACTAATTCAGAATTAATTACTCGCCCTTTAAAAGATTTTCGTGAATTGGGGGAAATCCCTTCTCAAGAAACATCACAAAAAACTCTCCCCATTTTTGATAATCATCGAGTGGCTAAACGTTTTTCTAATCGCCGTGGTAAAGTGATTAAAGTCTCTGATAGTAGTATTTTTCATAAAACTTCTACTTATTTGGCAGCGAAAGGAATTACTCGCTTATTAATAGATGGTAAAATTTATTCTTTATCTTAATTTATTAATTTCTAATTGTTAAATCAATAAGTAAATTTATAGGTTAAAAAATCACCCGAACACCCCAACACCGATTCTTTTTTACGGGATTGGGGAATTATTAAAATTATCTTAAGTTTAGTATTTTTTCCCTATCATTATTTTTGTTTTCGTTCGGGGAAATGTTCAATAAATGCAGTACCATAAAAAACGAATTGATGATCTCTAATCCTAATTTTATCTACTCCTAATTTTGTCCCATCTAAGGAAAATTGATCTAAATCGAGTAAATTATTTACATGATCAATTAAAACTTTTCCTAATTTTTGTGATTCTTCATTTCCTTGATAAGTATTATCAATAAATTTAATATGTGTTCTATCTTCTAAGTGTATAAAAGTCGTAACATCGATGGGAATAAAGTTTTGAGATTCCCCTACTCTAATATTTGTTTTGATTTGTAAGGATTTATCATTATTGATAATCATTTGAGTATTTTCAAAATGTAGAGACTGCCCTTCATATTGTAATCGTTGTAATTTTTCTACAATAAAAGGAGTATTAAAAGAGGCGGTTAAATCTTCTTGGGTAAGTACTACTCGCATGGTTGCTTGAGTTGGTTGTCTTAATTTAATTTTACCACTAAAAATAGCACTAAAATCTATAGATACCGCTTGAAGATACAATTCCATGGCTTCTATCCGTAACCCGTTATACATCAACATTCCGTTGCCAATGAAGTCAAAACCATCGATACTGCCTTGTAAAAGTTTGGAGACGGGTTCTGCTTTTACGTTTGCTTCCGATTTTCCTGTCTTTTTAAATAAGGCGGCGATCGCCGAACTTACTGCTTTACTGACGATTTGATCGCCACTTTTTCCGGGAAAGGGTAAACTACCAAACACAATTGCTGTCATTGTCCTCTAACTTAATTACTTTATAATTTGAATATTAAGAAATATTAAAATATGTAAATTAATTTAACATTTATTTTGGATTTTGTCGATAAAAATTTTAAGTAAAAACTAGAAAGCTTATCTTATAAGGAAGGTATTAGGTTTTAGGGGTTAGGTTTTAGGTTTTAAAAAGTTTTTAGGACAGCTAAAATTAAATTACTTTTTAAATTTTAAAAATCAAGATTTAAGAAAAAGCTTTTAATTTAAAAAGCCTATATTTCAATGTATTGTTTTTACATTTTAGAAATATAATATTTTTCAAATGGGTTAATAGTAGGTTAACAAGGGATTTAAACCCCTTGTCTCAAGGATTTGTGTGTTCTAACTAATTTGTCGATTGCTATAATTACCCATTCCCTATTCCCCATTACCCATTACCCATTACCCATTATCTATTACCTATTTATTCCCCAACACCCCAACACCCCAATACCCCATTCCCTAATGGGGGGATAGGATAGAAAAATAATATTTAATAACACAAAAGAGAATTAAGCATTTAAAATAGAATTGAAAACTACCATTACAAAAAATAATTATGGTTGCTAGTGCAGAAAAAATTTTACAAACAGATTCCCCTCAAGATAATACAAATCAAAAAGGTAATGACCGAGTAGCGGTATTATTAATGGGTTACGGTGAGGTTGAAAGTTATGATGATTTTGCTAATTATAATGAACAAGCATTAAATCTTTTGACGGCTAAATTTGCACCGGTGCCAACCTGGATTTATCCCCCTTTAGCTAAATTGTTGGCTGTTTTTGATTTTCACGAATGGAATCATCAACACGGAAATTTTATTTCTCCTCATAATGCTATTTTTGAAGCCCAAAGAAAAGGTATTGAAAAAAATCTTCAAGCAAAATGGGGCGATAAAATTAAAGTATTTAAAGCATTTAATTTTTGTGCGCCTTATTTACCTGAGCAAGTTGTAGCTCAAATCAAAGCCGAAGGTTTTGATAAAATTTTAATTTATCCTTTATTGGTGGTGGACTCTATTTTTACCAGTGGTATTGCGGTGGAGCAAGTTAATGACGCTTTACGCAAGAGTGAAGATGCTAATAAGCACTGGGTAACGGGTATGCGTTATATTCCTTCATTTTATAATGAAACAGCTTATATTGATTTATTAGCTAAGTTGGTGGAGGATAAAATTAAGGAGAAGTTAATTAAGTCTTATCTTCCTTCAGAAATTGGTATTGTTTTGATGAATCATGGTTGCCCCCATGAAGCTAAAGGTTTTACTTCTGGGATTGATGAAAGTCAGGCTTTATACGAGTTAGTTAGGTTAAAATTAATTAATCGTTTTCCTTTGATTTCGGTGGGTTGGTTAAATCATCAAACTCCTTTAATTAAATGGACTCAACCTACGGCTGAGTTGGCCGGGCAAAATTTAATTGATTTAGGTGCTAAAGCTCTTGTATTTATGCCTATTGGTTTTGCTACCGAAAATCATGAAACTTTGCTTGATGTCGGTCATATTATTGAGGGGTTACAAGTTAAAAATGATCAAATTTGTTATATGCAAATGGATTGCGTTAACGATCATCCTGAATTTTGTAAGATGGCGGCAGATTGGGCAAATCCTCAAATTGAGGCGTTATTCTCTGAGAATGCTTTAACTGTTAATCCTAGTGTTAGGGTTTTGAATGAGATTAACGGTCATAATCATAATGGTAATGGGCATCATCACGATCACGGACATCATCATGATCACGGACACGATCATGGGCATGATCATCACCATCATTAATTAAATAAAAAACGATCGCCAAGACTATTTCTGTTTGGCGATCGTCTAATAAACATTTAATTTTAACTAAATTTAGGACCTAAACCAACGTGAGGAGCATAAATAGCCCGATCTCCTAATTCTTGTTCAATACGCAGTAAACGATTATATTTAGCAACCCTTTCACTACGACAGAGAGAACCCGTTTTAATTTGACCGGCTCTAGTAGCCACCGCTAAATCGGCGATGGTAGTATCTTCAGTTTCCCCTGAACGATGACTAATAACCGAACTATAACCTTTACGAGTAGCCAAATCAATAGTACGCAAAGTTTCAGTAAGAGTACCAATTTGATTTAATTTAATCAAAATAGAATTAGCCACGCCCAAATCAATACCCTTTTGTAAACGAGTCATATTAGTAACGAATAAATCATCCCCTACTAATTGAATTTTTGATCCAAGTTTTTCAGTTAATAGCTTCCAGCTTTCCCAATCTTCTTCGTGTAAACCATCTTCAATGGAAATAATGGGATATTCACTAACTAATTTTGCTTGATAATCAATAAAATCTGAAGGGGAGTGACTGCCACCATCATAAATATATTGACCATTTTTATAAAACTCACTAGCAGCTATATCCATAGCCAAATAAATTTGTTTACCCGGCTTATAACCAGAAATTTCGATCGCCTGAATTAATAAATCTAAAGCCTCTTGATTTGAGCCTAAATTAGGAGCAAAACCGCCTTCATCGCCCACACCAGAGAGCAATTTTTTCTCTTTTAAAACCACACTTAAATTAGCAAAAATTTCTGCACCCCAACGTAAAGCCTCAGAAAAAGTTTCAGCACCCACAGGCATGATCATAAATTCCTGAAAATCCACATTATTATCAGCATGAGAGCCACCATTTAAAACGTTCATCATCGGCACAGGTAAAACATTAGATAAAGGATTACCTAAATAACGATAAAGAGGCATTTTTAACTCTAAAGCAGCAGCTTTAGCCGTAGCTAAAGAAACAGCTAAAATCGCATTAGCCCCTAAATTTTTCTTATTAGGAGTGCCATCACACTCGATCATCGCTTCATCAATACCCACT
>CAZWLZ010000284.1:0-4989 GCA_964634505.1 uncultured bacterium
ATCTTGGGGGACGGGTTCATATACATGAGGATCAACCCCCGGTTTTAAGATAGGAATTTGATTAATTCGATCGCCACCAATTTGATTGGTTAAATCGGCAATAATTGTGCTAGTTGTCACTACTTGTAACTTATTAGTATTATTTGATAAATTGTTTTGTGTCGTTTGAGTACAACTACTTATATTAATGGCTATGATGCTTAATATTCCCAATAAATAAATTTTCATTATTTTTCATAATTTTTTCATAAAGTCGATTATAACTAAATTATGTCACTATTTAGATAGTCAAAATTATTTTCATGATAATTTGATCCCCCCTAACCCCCCTTTATTAAGGGGGAAAAATAAACAAAAGAGAAAAAACTTTTTTAAGATAATTAAACAATTATTTTACATTGAGTTTAAAAGAATATAAACTGTAACAAAATTATGTTAGATAAGATACAAATTAAAAAGATATTTTCATTGTTAATACTTACCTTCTTTTTGTGGAATTTATTTTTTCCAGTGGCAATCGCTAAAACAGATCAAGCATCGACATCAAAATCAATTAAACCCTATTTAGATCGAGTTCAAAAACAAGTAACAGAATTCAAATTAGATAATGGTATTAAGTTTGTAATTTTAGAAAATCATCAAGCACCGTTAGTGTCTTTTGTGACTTATGCCGATGTAGGGGGTGCAAACGAACCAAATGGTAAAACAGGGGTAGCTCATTTTTTAGAGCATTTAGCCTTTAAAGGTACAAAAGAAATAGGCACTACCAACTATCAAGAAGAATCTAAATTGTTAAATGATTTAGATCGAGTTTTCAACGATTTAAAAATAGTGAAAGCAGAAAAAAATCAAGCAAAAATTGAAATTTTAACGAAGGAATTTCAGGAATTACAAACAAAAGCGAGTAAATATATAATTCAAAATGAATTTGGAAAAATTGTAGAGACAGAAGGAGGCACGGGATTAAATGCAGCCACTTCTGCTGACTATACCATGTATTTTTATAGTTTTCCTTCCAATAAATTAGAGTTATGGATGTATTTAGAATCGGAAAGATTTTTAGAACCTGTTTTTAGGGAATTTTACCAAGAAAAACAAGTAATTTTAGAAGAAAGAAAGTTACGCACGGATAATTCTTCCATCGGTAAAATGATAGAGGCTTTTTTAGATACAGCATTTACTACTCATCCTTATAAACGCCCTGTTATTGGCTATCAAAAAGATATAGAAAATTTAACTCGGGAGGATGTGGAGGTTTTTTTTGCAACTTATTACGGAGGTAGTAATTTAACGATCGCCATTGTAGGGGATGTTGATCCAAATCAAGTAAAAACTTTTGCCCAAGAATACTTCGGACGTTTTCCCAAAACAGTTAAACCTCCTTTGACTATTGCATTTGAACCTCCTCAAAACAAAACGAAAGAAGTAAATATTGAATATCCTTCTCAACCATTATATTTAGAAGGTTATCATATCCCTAATTTTGAGGATGCCGATTATGTAGTGTATGAGATTATTTCAGCGATTCTCAGTGATGGGCGGACTTCTCGTTTATATCAATCTTTAGTCGAACAACAACAAATTGCTTTAACTGCGGCTGGTTATAGTGGCTTCCCTGGGGATAAGTATCCTAATTTAATGCTTTTTTATGCCTTAAGTGCGCCTAACCACACCCTAGAAGAGATACAAATTGCTTTAAATCAAGAGATTGAAAATTTGAAAAATACTCCCGTTTCAGAAGAGGAATTAGAAAGAGTTAAAACTCAGGCTAAAGCGAGTTTATTACGCTCCCTTAATTCTAATGCTGGAATGGCTAATTTATTGGCAGAATACCAAGCAAAAACAGGAGATTGGCGTAATTTATTTACCCGTTTAGATGACATTGCGAAGGTTACACCAGAAGATATTCAACGTGTTGCTATTAAAACGTTTACTCCTGAAAATCGGACTATTGGGAAGTTAGTCTCTAAGGAATAAATCTTCCCTAACCCCCTTAATAAGGGCAGGGCTGTTTCATTCTAAAGAAAAAGCAATTATAGGGAGAATGGGAGAATGGGTAATGATGACAAGAGTATAGATGGCTGAAAAACATTAAAAATGAATCAATAATTAGGAAAATGGCAAAGAATTAGAAGTTTATCAAATTGCTTTTGAGACTGCTATGACAATTTTTGAAATAGCTCAGAATTTTCCTAATGTTGAAAAAAAACTAAATTTGTCGATTTTTCATCTATTACTTCATTTTCCCCCTCTTTCCCCATTCGTCTTACTTAAGAATGAAACAACCCTACTTTAATAAGGGGGGAATAGACTATTGATTTTCTGACAACTGATTTTCGTTAAAAAGTTCGATAATTTTCTGAGTTACTTCTTCGATTGTTAAATTATCTGTATTGATGGCAATCGCCTCTTCTGCTTTTTGTAAAGGAGAAATTTCTCTGGTAGTATCTAGGTAATCTCGATGGCCAATTTCTTGTTGTAAAGCAATCAAATCAACATTTTGATAACCTTGATTTTCTAAATCTTTTAATCGTCTTTTGGCTCTTTCTTCTACCGAAGCTGTCAAAAATATCTTTAATTTAGCATGAGGAAAAACATTTGTACCAATATCTCTACCTTCTGCTACTAAACCGCCTTTTTCCCCCCATTCTTGTTGAAGTTGAACTAATTTTTCTCTCACGGCTTTTTGAGAAGCAATTTTCGATACATTGTTAGTTACCTCTTGGCTACGGATTGCTTTGGTTACATCTTGATTATTAATTTTAACGATAATCGGTGTTTCTAAATTTATGCTGGGAATTAACTCTAAAATTGCAGTTTGTAATAATTTACTAATACTTATTTCATCATTAATAGCAATATTTTGCTCCATTACTAACCAAGTAATAGCCCTATACATCGCTCCCGTATCAAGGTATAACAAGCCCAATTTTTGAGCGACTGCTCGACTTATGGTGGACTTTCCCGCCCCAGCAGGTCCATCTATTGCTATAATCGGTTTTTTAAGTTCTAATTTCATATTATCTATTAATCTTGTTTTGCCTAAATAAATGGCGATCGCCAATAGACCACAGTTGGTAACATTTGTCAAGGGTTTAAGGGTATCAAAATCAACTATTTCAACATATTGTATTTTAAGCTTAGAAATAGTAAGCAATTCTTCAGTAACAAGATTAATTAATTTATTGCAATCAATTTCACCTTGAGAAAAGGCTTTTTTTGCCTTAGTTAAAGCCTGAAATAAAATAGCGGCTTCTTCTTTTTCGACAGGAGATAAATACTGATTTCTTGAACTATAAGCCAAACCTGAGACTTCTCTAATAATAGGGCAAGGTTTGATGACGGTAGCAAAATTTAAGTCTCTAACTAAATGTTTAATTATGGCTAATTGTTGGGCATCTTTTTCTCCAAAATAAGCAAAGTTAGGGTGAATTAAATTAAATAATTTAGTCACAATGGTAGCAACCCCCGTAAAATGATTCTCTCTATATTTGCCACATAAAACCGAAGTCAAACTAACAGGCGGTATTACTAAAGTAGTTTCTGAATTAATTATTTCCTCCACCGAAGGTAAAAAAATAAAATCAACTCCCAACTTTTCACACATTTGGCGATCGCTATCAAAAGTTGAAGGATATTGAGAGAAATCCTCATTAACTGAAAATTGTAGAGGATTGACAAAAATACTAACTATAGTAATGTCATTTTCTGTAACAGATGTTTCAATTAAACTTTGATGGCCTAGATGTAAAGCACCCATAGTAGGCACGAAACCGATAGTTTGATCAAATTTTAATAGAGATAATTGTTGTTGTAACTCTGTAATGGTAGTTAATATCATGGTAATTAGTAACGAATTATTAATTATCATAATGGGTATTAGGCTTAATTTTTAGTCAAAAGAGAAGAAGAGGACTAAAATTCCCCTAATCCTTATAACAAGGGCAATATAAGCAAAAACGATGCCCTAACCAAGTGATTGATTTTTGGCTAAAGAAGAACAGAAGATTGAGAAACTGCCTCTTCTAATATTTGATGGGCATGATTTTTACAACAACCACATTGAAGAGAAACCGAAGTTAATTCTGATAACATTTCCATAGTAGAAATACCTTGTTTAACTGCTTGATGAATATCCTTTTCGGTAATAGCGTTACAAATACAAATGTACATATAATATTTTTTGACTAATTTTTAAATTTAGCTTTTCTTTATTATTGCAAATAATTATCATTATGACAAGATATTTATTAAAAAAGTTTTAGGTATTTTGTTTTTTCAGAAAGTTGTAGAAAAAAATAAAATTAAATGATTATGGGTATAGACACTACTGTTAAGACAGAGTCAAGGGTGTTAAACTCCTTGTTTGAAGGATAGAATTTACACAGGTGAATGAAAGCATATGTTAAATTAGCGGGGGAGACACAAGGAAGAAAGAGTGAAAAACCTAGTAACTAGATTAGATTCTTGTCAATAAACGTAGTATTCTTTTAATAGATGATTTACCATAAAACTTACAATTACTAAGTAATTTACTGATGAAACTTGGTTATGGTGTTTGTAGTGTAGCTAGTGGAAAAATGGCTTTAAGAACTCTTAAAGTAAAACAACCTGATATGATACTTTTAGATATTAAAATGCCATAAATAGACGACTACCAAGTTTGTCAAGCTATTAAAGTTGATGAAAATTTAAGGGATATTTCCATTATTTTTGTTAGTGCTTTAGATGATAATTTTGATAAAGTTTACATTCCCATTGTCGAGACAATACAACACAACGCAACCTTTAGCAGGAAATTTATTGATTTTTTTTAGCAATTTTCATAATCTAATGGCGATCTCCATCAATAAACATCATAAGGATTGATTTTCAGAGGCTGAAAGGGATAAATTTAAGTGTAAAATTTGAGTTAATAAATCCTCGTTTTCCTGAAAATTATAAGCCTTCATAACCAACTTATCTAACTGTTGGTGAAGTTGATATAAC
>CAZWLZ010000285.1:0-4965 GCA_964634505.1 uncultured bacterium
GTGATGGACCAGGTCGTGGCGGTACTTGTGACATCTCTGCATGGGATTCCTTCTACTTAGCTATGTTCTGGATGTTAAATACCTTAGGTTGGTTAACTTTCTATTGGCATTGGAAACATCTAGGAGTCTGGACTGGTAACGTTGCTCAATTTAACGAAAATTCTACCTATTTAATGGGTTGGTTTAGAGATTATTTATGGGCAAACTCCGCTCAGTTAATTAATGGCTACAATCCTTATGGTGTAAATAACCTATCTGTTTGGGCTTGGATGTTCTTATTCGGACACTTAGTTTGGGCAACTGGATTTATGTTCTTAATTTCTTGGCGTGGTTACTGGCAAGAATTAATCGAAACTATTGTTTGGGCGCATGAGCGTACTCCTCTAGCTAACATTGTTCGCTGGAAAGACAAACCTGTAGCACTTTCAATCGTTCAAGCTCGTTTAGTTGGTTTAGCCCACTTTACCATTGGTTATATCTTGACTTACGCAGCCTTTTTGATTGCTTCTACGGCTAGTAAATTCGGTTAAAATAAATGCTTTCACTTTAAGTGAATAATTACTAAAAATAGCCCTCTGCCTTTACGGTGGGGGGCTTTAAATTGGTTTTTCAACTGATGATTTTTATGATACACACCATTAGATGATCACTATCGTTATTATAGTTAGAGAAAAAGAATAATTTTACTTTTCTGTGTTGCTAAAAATTGGGCATATTTTGTCTGGCAAAGGAGCTAAGAGGAAAGGAGAAGAGGAATATAAATAGAATTTTTGATTTTACCTCTCAATTGCTTAATTTTACTAGCGAAGGAAAGTAATCTTCTTTTTTATAATTAAGTCTTTATTTACAACTTTTTAATTTATGAATAAAAATATTTTATTTTTATTTTTTTGTCTTTTGTTGATTTCTTGTCAAAATGCTTCTTCCCAAAAAGAGAATATTTCTAATACTACTAAGCCAGAAATTAATGAGGGATTAGTTTTATTTAATGCTACTTTAGAACAATCAAATCCAGAGGGTAAAACTTTATGGAAATTGGGGACAGAAAAAGTTGTTTATAGTCAAGATAAAAAAACTGCTACTTTAACTAAAATTAAGGGTAATTTGTTTGATAAAAATGAGTTAATTTTGCAAATCAGTGCTGATAAAGGAGAGATTCAACAAGATGGGAAATTGATTTTTTTACAAGATAATATTATTGCTTTTGATCCTCGTAATAAGGCAGAATTAAAATTAAATAATTTAGAATGGCAACCTGATAAAAATATTTTAATTATTAAAAATGGTATTACTGTTAACCATGAAAAAATGGTGGTAAAAGGTATAGAAGCTATTTATTTTACAGATAAAGAACAGTTGGAAATTAAACAAAATGTTGTTGCTACTACTAATGATCCTAAACTTCAATTAATAACTGATCATCTATTTTGGGATATTTCTAAACGTATTGCTATTGGCGATCGCCCATTAAAAATAACTAGATATGAAGGGGAAATAATTACCGATCAAGTAACAGCAAATCAAGCACAATTAGATTTAAATGATAAATCAGTAACTATTAAAAATAATATTAATTTTAAATCTTTAAAACCTCCTTTACAAGCGGTAACAAATACAATTTTTTGGAAATATAAGGATCGAATGATTGATAGTAGTGAACCGATAAAATTAATTAATAATGAAAATAATATGACTTTGACTAGCAATAAAGCGATCATTAAATTAGCTGAAAACATGGCTTATCTTTTTGAAGGAATTTATGGTGAAGCTGCTAAAAATGAAGTAAAACTTTATGCTGATAATGCCAATTGGAATATCACTACTAATTATATTGAGGCTAATGGCAATGTATTTTATGAACAACTTAATCCTATTTTTAGCTTTAGTGGTGTCAAAGCAGTAGGGCAATTAAATGAAAAAAATATTACAGTTACTGGCGATTATCAGAATAAAGTAGTTACTGAAATTGTTCCCGAAGAAAAAAAATAATTACAATGTTGGGTTTTGCCAATTAACCCAACCTATTGCTCACACTAATTTGAAGAATAACCTTATTTAGAAGCTCGATAAAAAGGTTTTTTGACTACTTTCGTAGGGTAGTTTTTATCCCTAATTTCTACTTCTAATATTTGCCCAATTTTACTTAAAGATTGAGGCACATAAGCCAGAGCGATCGCCTTATTTAAAGTAGGCGAAAATGTCCCACTGGTAATAATTCCAACTTTTTTTCCTTCATAAATTACTGAATAATTATGTCTAGCTATATGGCGATCGCCCATTTCTAAAGCAACTAAACGTTTTAGGATTCCCTCTTTTTTTTGCTTTTCTAAGGCATTACGACCGATAAAGTCTTTTTTTGTCTCAAAATGAACTAACCAACTTAAACCAGCCTCTAAAGGGGTTACAGTTTCGTCAATATCTTGACCATAAAGACACATAGCAGCCTCCAAGCGTAAGGTATCTCTTGCACCCAAACCACAAGGAATTACTCCGTTTTTAACCAAAGTTTGCCACAATTGTTGACCAATTTTAACAGAAGCCATAATTTCAAAACCATCTTCCCCCGTATAACCAGTGCGGGCAATAAAAACTGTTTCACCCCATAAATCAATTTCCACATGACCAAAATTAGGCAGAGAATCCAATTTTTGATTTAATAAAGGATTCAAATAAATTAAAGATTGCTTACCTTGAAGGGCAATTAAAATAAAGTCATCAGAATTATCAATTAAATCAATATTTTTGCCTTGTAAATGATTCCTTAACCAATCAAAATCTTTATATCTTGTACTAGCATTAACAATCATCACACCCTGTTGAATTTTTTGGGCATCCTCTCCTTGATAGTAAAAAATTATATCATCAATAATTTTACCATCTTCATTTAATAACACCGTATATTGAGCTTCACCCATCTTTAATTTACTTAAATCCGAAGGCACTAAAAAATCTAAACAACTGATTAAATTTTCACCTTTTAAACTAAATTTACCCATGTGAGAAACATCAAAAATCCCAGTAAAATTGCGTACAGCTTGATGTTCACTTTTTAAGCCCGAATATTGAATGGGCATTTCCCAACCGAAAAAATCAACAAATTTTGCCTTTGATTCTACTGATAACTCATGTAGTGGCGATCGTAATAATTGATTAGATTCTGACACGTTTAAAATTATTTAATGTAAATTTATGTAAACTTATCATAACTCATCTTCATTAAAAATTAGCTAATTTTTATTTTTTTCTCAGTTTTTCTATATTGGCGATCGCCAATCATATTTTTTCACAAAAAAAAACTTCTAGGAGTCTTGCCATGTTTCGACCCTAAAAGTTTTTTAAATTTTTTCCTCACACCAATGAGTTATTTAAACCCCTACCAATAATATACCTATAAAAATAAAAAAGTGCAACCTTTTGGCAAAATTTATTAAAAAATGAAAATAGGTATAGCAATAGACACTTGATACTGAAACAAAAATACTATAGAGACAAGAAGTTTAAAGTCCTTGCCGTTATGGTAATTTCTATATAGTTTGTAAAGACATTAGTGCGAAGTGCTATGATTTGATCAAAAACTGCTATAAATTATCGTGAAAAAAACTGTTCGATCACCAAATATTCCTGTAATAAAAATTGATCGTCAATAATGATTACGTCTTCTACTGTTTTATTTCTTAATAATCCTTGAAACAATAAGTCTAAAATTATTTCATCTGGAGAAATACCCATCATTTGATTTAGGCGATCGCCAATAATTTTTTTAAATTTAAAATTTTCTTGTATCATAAAAATTCATACCCTTATAAATCGCTTTCTATAAATTTATTGCGATTTCTGGAAAACATTATGCAAAAATTGAAGACAATTAATCAGAGTTTAAATGCGGCTTATCGAAAAATTAAAGTTTTTCGAGAAGATATAGATAAATTAAAAACTAATTTAGATGATTTTTTAGCTAAAACTGATAATGCCATTAAACTTGATGAGTCAGAAGAGCATCATAAAAATAATTTAACTGCTTTTTTACGCCATACTTATTACCAAAATAATTATCTTAATACTAAAAATAATGATGATTTAGTGATACATAATGGTCAAAATATTTCTAGTAAAGTAGGGGTAATTATTGAAACGAAAAAGCCTCATAATCAAGGGGAAATGTTACAAGTTGATAAAATTAATGTAAAATCCTTACAACAATTATTATTTTATTATCTTGAAGAAAGAATTGATAACCAAAATATTGAATTAAAACACTTAATTATTACTGATATTTATCAATGGTTTATCTTTGATGCCACTTTATTTGAACAGTTATTTTATCAAGATAAACAACTAATTAAAGATTTTAAGGATTTTAAAGAAGGAAAATTAGTAAGTAAAAAACAAGAGTTATTTTATAAAGAAATTGCTGGTAAATATATTGCTAAACAAGAAAATGAGCTTATAAAAAATTGTACTTATTTTAATCTTAATGACTACCAAAATTTAGCAGATGATAATCAATTAATTCCTTTATATAAAATTTTATCGGGCGAACATTTATTAAAATTACCTTTTATTAATGATAGTAACACTTTAGATCAAGGTTTTTATGGTGAGTTATTACATCTAATTGGTTTAACTGAAGTTAAGGAAAACAGTAAAAAATTAATTCAACGTCTCCCTCTCCAAAATCGTCATTCTGGATCATTATTAGAAAATACCATTACTCAACTAGATACCTATCATAAGTTGGATCATTTGTCAAATATTTCTTATTTTGGTAAAGACAAAGAAGAACAATTATTTCATGTTGCTTTAGAATTAGTTATTACTTGGGTTAATCGTATTTTATTTTTAAAACTATTAGAAGGGCAATTAATCAGTTACCATCAACAAGACAAAAATTATAGTTTTATTAATCACGAAAAAATTAAAACTTTTAACGATTTAGGTGCTCTTTTTTTTCAAGTATTAGCCAAA
>CAZWLZ010000286.1:0-4947 GCA_964634505.1 uncultured bacterium
CTTTTGATCCAACGGCCATCGCCTATGGTATAAATAAAGTAATTAGTGATGGTAATTTGCGTCAAAATTTGATTGATAAAGGTAAAATTCAATCTCAATTATTTTCTTGGCAAAATACCGCCCAAGAAACTTTAAAAGCCTATCAATCTATTTTATAAATTATGACAAATCTTTGCTCAAATCATTACAGTAGAATTACTTTGGCGATCGCCAAAGTAATGTTAAAATATTTATCATCATCAAAATCCTAAAATATGCTCAAATAAATTATTTTGAGTTTAAATTACTATGAGTAATTGGTTGATTAATTAAAAGACGATAGCGATAAAAATTAAGTGACTCAAATAAAAATGCCACAAATCCACCAGTTAGCGCAATAATAACTATACCTTCACTAGCTGATCCATTACCAAACATAACAAAAAAAGACAAGACTTCTTCATAACATATTTTCCCAAAAGTAGCGATTTCGGGCAAATGTGCCATTAATGCCAACACACTTAACCCCAAGCTACAAAAGAGAAGAGGAATAGCAAAACCTACTACTGTTGTTAACAATAATGAAGTTAGGAGAGAAAACCACATATTCATTTTTTTATTTTCCTTTGTGGAATAAAAATTTAGATTTCTCATGGATTCAAGATTATTTTTTAACATTTTTACTGTTATGAAATACAGGCAAGAAATTAAGAATCTTTTCCCTCCAGAAAATAATTTCATTAATTTAATAATTGCTGTCTTTCTATATTTCTTTTTTTCTTTTGAGTTAATCTAACCAATAGCATAATTGTTTAATCTGTTTTTGTGGGCAAATTGTTAGAAATCTTAAAACATTATTAAATTACTTGACAAAATACACTTAATAGTGTAAAGAAAAATTTACTTTTATTAAGAATTAATTTTTAAGAAGGTATTAGGTTTTAAGAAGGTAATGGGTAATGGGGTGTTGGGGTGTTAGGGAATATAGAATGGGTAATAGGTAATGAGTAATGAGTAATAGGGGTAATATTAATAGTCATAGTAATAGTAATAAAAAACAAGAATATGTTACAGAAAATTTGGTTAGTAAGACATGGGGAAAGGTTAGATTTTGTTCAGCCTGAGTGGTTTAATACAGCTATTAAGCGTTATGATCCCCCTTTATCAGATAATGGTGTGATACAAGCACAAGACTTGGCACAAAAACTAAAATTGAGTAACATTAAATACATTTTTTGTTCGCCTTTTTTACGCACTATTCAAACAGCTTATGAGATTGCTAAAGAGTTAAATTTATTAATTAACATTGAAGCTGGTTTAGGTGAGTGGTTAAATGCTGATTGGATGAGTGAATTACCTGAGATTCATTATTTGGAGGAGTTAAAAATTAATTACCCTCTTCTTAATTGTAATTATGAATCTTTTATTTTTCCTCAATATCCAGAAACTGAAATAAATCTTAAAAATCGATGTTACGAAACTATAAATTTTATCACTCAACAATATACTGAAGATTTATTAATTATTGGTCATAAAGATTCTATCAAACAATGTGCTTTACAATTAGTGGGAGATAATTTTGCGGCAAATCTTTCTTTTGCTTGTTTGCTTGAAATAGTTAGGGATAATCAACAATGGAAGTTAATGAGTATGACTTAAATCTTTCTGTAATCATACTTGCTGGAGGAAAAAGTTCCCGTTTTGGTAACAATAAGGCTTTAATTGAATTTGATAATCAGCCTTTAATTGTGAAAATTTTTAATGTCGCTCAAAACATTAGTAATTCTATTTATGTGGTTAGTTTTGATAACCACATTTATCAACGTTTATTACCTTCTAGTTGTCATTTTATTCAAGAAAAAGAACAATTTTCTTCTCCTTTAGTTGCTTTTGCAGATGCTTTACCTTTTATTAAAACTCCATGGGTTTTATTACTGGCTTGTGATTTACCTTTATTATCTGCTACGGAAATTCAGCTTTGGGTTAATGATTTGAATAAAGTTGATGATTTGGCGATCGCCACTTTGCCTCCAAATGAAAAGGGTTGGGAAGTTTTATGCGGATTTTATCGTCAAAATTGTTTATCTTCTTTACAGCATTTTATTGAAAGGGGAGGTAAATCTTTTCAACAATGGTTAAAGAATCATTTGGTTACGCCTCTTGCGGTAAAGGATAAGTCTGTTTTGTTTAATTGCAATACTTTGGATGATTTTAATTTTTGTTGTAATTTTATTGCTGATTGTCATTGATAATGATAATTTGCTTTTAATTATGGTTAGTTTGCTTTTCTTTAAATTAAAAATTTTATGAAAAATTCTCCTCTTTCTAATAATTCTAAAAGTGCCAAAAAAAAGTCTTTTCTTAATTCTTTAATTATCTGGATTTGTTTATTTTTGATATTTATTATTACTATCTTTTTATTGGTTACAAATTATAATTTTAAATTGGTTATTACTAATAATAGTATTTTCTTTTCTTTTGATAAAATTGAAACTTTATTAGCTAATAATTCTATTGTTTTAGATAACAATATCTCTTCAAATTCTAATCAAATTAATAATAATAAAAACTTGCCTAGTATTGATACCAATTCTAATCAAATTGATAATAAAAACTTGCCTAATATTGATACCGATTCAAACCAAATTAATAGTAAAAACTTGCCTAGTATTGATACCAATTCTAATCAAATTAATAATAAAAACTTGCCTAGTATTGATACCAATTTAAACAAAATTGATAGTAAAAACTTGCCTAATATTGATACCGATTCTAATCAAATTAATAATAAAAACTTGCCTACTATTAATACCAATTCTAATCAAATTAATAATAATAAAAACTTGCCTAGTATTGATAGCAAATCGAATCAAATTGATAATAAAAAGTTGCCTAGTATTGATAGCAAATCGAATCAAATTGATAATCAAAAGTTGCCTAGTATTGATAGCAAATCGAATCAAATTGATAATCAAAAGTTGCCTAATATTGATACCAATTTAAATCAAATTGATAGTAAAAATAATCAAGAAATAAAAAAAATCAAGAATAAAAATAAAGAAAAAATAGAAACTATACCACAAGAAAAAAGTTATATATTAGAGGAATTAAGAGATAAAGAAGAGATAGAATTGACACCAGAAGAAAATTTAATAATGTCAATTCAGAAAAAAATAGACCTAATTAAAAAACAATATTATCAAGAAATAATAGTAAAAATTAAAGCAAACTATGAGCAAGGTTACTTAGGAATTATAGTTAATGATGATTGGTATAAACTTAATGAAAATAAAAAAAATCAGATGGGAGAGGAAATTTTGGCGATCGCCAAACAATTAGATTTTTATAAATTAGAAATAATAGATAAAGAAGGAAACTTAGTAGCGAGAAATGGAATAGTAGGAAACAAAATTATTCTCAAAAAATAAACTATTGTAAAATAATGAAAAGTAAAATATATATTAAAAGAATAATCAAGAATTATCTCGATTATGATTAGCTATTTGTTAACCTAGAAAAAACCTAACAATGGTAAATTAAAAAATGCTTGAGCAAAATAAAGACAAAAAAATAAGTATCCCTAGTAATGTTAGTTTGAGTTTTTTAGCCCTTCCATACCTAACGACCTTAATTGTCATAAAAACTGGAATACAAGCCTTACAAGAGCTAGGAGATGTCACTCAAGAAATATTTAGAGGCGATCGCCTACCGATTTTAAATATACCAGAAGAAGAAAAAGAAAATTAAGAAAAAATAAACAATGTTTGTATCCTTTCTGACTATACAAAAAGTAGAAAACAAGTAAAATCGTAAAACTCTAATTTAAGATAAAGACGAATAAAGATTATAAGGTTAAATATATTATGAATGGTTCAACCCTAACAAAAGTATCTCAAGACATAACACCTTCTTATAATAATTCAGAATCATTATTAAATGAACGAATAGAATTAATTGAAGACTTATGGCAATCAATTTTAGAAGTAGAATGTGGGCAAAATTTAGTTGATTTACTACAACAATTAAGATCATATTGTTCACCAGAAGGACAAGTAACGGCCGAAGTAAATTTTTCCCTCACTGATTGGATAGACAAATTAGATTTGAATGACACCATCAAAGCTGCTAGGGCTTTTGCCTTATATTTTCAGCTAATTAATATTATTGAACAACATTATGAGCAAAAAAATCAACAATTAATACGCATTACCACCACAGAAGCACAAGTAAATGCTGTTAGTAATAAAATTGATAAAAATGTGGCGATCTCCAATAATGGGATTAAAAGTTATTTTGATGAAGAAGAAATACCTTTAAATGGGCTTAGTTTTCATCAACTTTTCCCTTATTTATATAGTCTTAATGTGCCGCCCAAAATGATTCAAGACTTATTAAATCAATTAGATATTTGTCTAGTTTTTACCGCTCATCCCACCGAAATCGTTCGCCATACCGTTCGTAAAAAACAACGCCGTATAGCTCATATTTTGGAAAAATTAGATCAGGCAGAAGATTCTTTTCGTAATTTAAGATTGAATAATTCTTGGGAAGCACAAAATTACCGAGATCAATTAAAATCAGAAATTCGATTATGGTGGCGTACAGATGAAATACATCAATTTAAACCCACCGTATTAGATGAAGTGGATTATGCTTTACATTATTTTGATGAAGTTTTATTTGAAACTTTACCTCAACTCTCAATTCGTTTAAAACAGGCTTTAAATGAGACTTTTCCTAATTTAAGTCCTCCTGATCATAAATTTTGTTATTTTGGCTCGTGGGTTGGTGGCGATCGGGATGGTAATCCTTTTGTCACACCAGAAGTTACTTGGCAAACAGCTTGTTATCAGAGAAATTTAGTCTTAAATAAATATTTAGAATCTGTTGAACAATTAAAAGATGTACTTAGTTTATCAACTCATTGGAGTAATGTTAGTCCAGAATTACTAGACTCCTTAGAACGAG
>CAZWLZ010000287.1:0-4946 GCA_964634505.1 uncultured bacterium
GTTCCACTTCCGGTAAAAGGATCGAAAACAAGATCATTTTCATAACTAAATAATTTTATAGCTCTATATGGTAATTCTTTAGGGAAAGGTGCAGGGTGTCCGATTCTTTTTTTACTCTCACCATTAAATACCCACATACCATTTGTCCATTGCATAAACTCTTCTTTTTTTATGTCACTTTTTTTTGTTCCATTTGTTTTTTTCCATTGCTGTTTATATAAAACTACAATTAATTCTACGGGAGCAATTACATAAGGTGCAGATGCAGATTGCCATGATCCCCAAGCAGTTCTTCTTGATATATTTCCTTCATTCCAAATAATCGTAGAATGATACAACCAGCCTACTTTTTGAGCAATAATGGTTAAATCAGCACCAACACTACGATGTCCACCTTTATTTTTATCTAATGGTATGTTCAGTAAAAATCTTGCTTGAGGATTACTCCATTGATAACAATTCGTCATCCATTGTTCTGAAAATTCTAAATACTTTTCATAAGATAATTCATCATTATTTGAATTATATTCAATGCCGACATTATAAGGGGGAGAAGTAACTATTAAATCAATAAACTGTTGTGAAAATAGATGTTGATTCAGACTATTTCCTTGAATTAGTGTGATATTTTTGTGAGTAAAATATTCTTTGTTTTCTGTGACTATAGTATTCATTTTTATTCAGAGTTATTATTCTGTTTTATACACAAAATAAAATTAATCAAAGTTGGGTTTTGTTTCCTTAACCCAACCTACTTTTATCAAGTTCTTAGTTATTCTATTAAAGGTAATCTAATTTCTTTAATTCTGTAAATACTTTAGCAACACTTTCTTCTAAAGATTCAAGATCAGTACGACATTCAACTTCAGGTTTTAAAGGTTCTTCATAAGGATCATCAATCCCAGTAAAGCCTTTAATTTCACCAGCTCTAGCTTTTTTATAAAGTCCTTTAACGTCTCTACTTTCACAAACATTAAGAGGTGCATTAACAAAGACTTCTACAAAATCACCGATACGATTACGCACTTCATCTCGCATATCACGATAAGGAGAAATTGCTGAGACAATAACGATTACACCATTTCTGGTTAATAAATGGGAAACAAATCCAATTCTGCGGATATTTTCATCTCGATCTTCCTTACTAAAACCTAATCCTTTCGTTAAATTAGTTCTAACAATATCACCATCTAAAATTTCTACCTTATAACCTTGCTCTTTTAACTGATAAGCTACTTCTTGACTAATAGTTGTTTTACCCGCACCGCTAAGTCCAGTAAACCATATCGTTACGCCACGATGTTCCATGTAATTTTGATTTTCCTTAATTTCTACAAATTGCCTTAATAATTTTACTCTTTTTTGTAACGATTACAGCAGAATTATTTTAATTAATGTTAACAAAAAACCCTGAATCTATCTCCCCATTTTTAAGAGATTGGAGGAATCAAATTATGCTAAGTATCCGATAAGTTTTATAAAAGAGGGTAATTGTTTTGCATCCATAAACTATCTTCTTGACGATTGGTTTTAATTTCTAAAAGTCTAATTCTCTTAGTTGATAAAGGGTTTAATAAAGATTTAAGAGTTTCCCAATTATCTATTAATTGATATTCAATTTTATAGGTTTTACAAATATCAACAAAATTTATATGTTGAGGTGTAGCGAAATAATCTTCAAATAATGATTCTAGTTTGGCGATCGCCAATGTTTGAAAAATACCACCTCCGTTATTATTAATTAAAATAATGGTTAAATTTCCTTGAAAATAATTATTAATTAAAAAGCCATTCGTATCATGTAAAAGTGATAAATCTCCTGTTAATAATACGGTGTTTTTAGAATTATGGGCGATTCCTAACGCTGTTGATAATGTGCCATCTATTCCATTTGTGCCTCGATTAAAATAAGGAGTAAAGTTTTGGTTATTTTTTTGCCAAAAAAATTCACAATATCTGACAGACATACTGTTGGCAATAAAGATATTTGTATCTGTGGGTAAATGTTGAGATAAAAGCCAAGCTATTTTACCTTCAAATAAGTTATTTATTTTGTTGAATTGTTGATTAATATTTTTAGTTTTTTCTTGGTCTAATTTTAACCAATTTTTTAAATATAAGTTTTTATTTTTACTTTTATTTAAGTCGATATTTTCTTGTTCATTTTCATTAATTTTAATTTTTTCTATGGATATTCTTAGATGAATAGAATTGCTATGAATTGCATCAATATTATCACCTATATTTTTAATAATAAAAGTTTTTGCTTTAAGAATATTTAACCAATTTCTTAACTCTTTACTGGTGGGTAATTCTCCTATTTGAATTACTATTTCTGGAGTAATTTTTTCAAGGTTTTTTTTATCTCTTAAAATTAGATCATAAGTTGTTATTAAATAAGGATTTAATTGGGCATAATTTCTAATAGGTGATAAAGCTTCTGCTAAGATAGGAAAATTTAATTTTTCCGCTAATTTTGAGATTTTTAAAGCATATAATTGTGGATCAAAAGAGTGATCAATTCCAGTTATAATTATACCTTTACTATAACTTTTCCAGTCATTAAGGTAATTATTAAGATCATCAATTTCTAAATTATATTTAGGTAAATTAAAGGCTAAATTATCAAATAATTCTTGTTCTAAAAAAGTTAATTCTGAATGGGATAAATTTATATTTTCGCTAGAAAATAAAGGCTCATCAAAAGGTAAATTGACATGGACAACACCGCTATAAGGAAATAAAGATTTTTCCCAAATTTGAATTATATTTTGTCTGAGATAAAATAACATTTCTTTGGCGATCGCCGGTAAAGATAATTCGGTATAATAATTAGGAAAATTACCATATAATTTAACTTGATCAATTGTTTGTCCAGCATGACAATTACGCAGAGAAAAAGGACGATCTGCTGTTAAAATAATTAAAGGAATATTACTATATTTAGCTTCAATAATTGCGGGGTAAAAATTCGCTCCAGCCGTGCCAGAAGTACAAATTAAAATAGTAGGAATACCAGATTTTTTAGCTATTCCTAAACCAAAAAAACTAGCCGATCTTTCGTCTAAAATTGGGATGGTTTCAATGTGTGAATGTTGGGCAAAGGCGATCGCCAAAGGAGTTGATCTTGAACCTGGGCAAATTATAGCAGTTTTTGCCCCCAATTTATAAAAAGTTTCAGCAATTATCGAACACCAAATACTATTAATATTACGAGAATCTATCGTCATTTTATAATCTAAAAGTTTTAGTATTAATTATTAATTATTAATTACTTTTTTTACTCAATAATCATTTTATTTTTTATAATTTATGAGTTATTTGCTAATATTAATTAGTTAAGTAATAGTTAGTTAATTAATTATTAATTTCTTTTTTATTTTGAATTATCAATTATTTTCCTAGCCAACGGCGGAGGCGAAAAAATTGAGTCAAAATTGTTTGTAAAAGTTTATTTTTTGCATAATTTTGCTTAGTTAATAATAAGGCTGTTTTACTATTGATTTCACTTAAAGTAGGATAAATATGAATACCCGTTAAAGCAGAAACAGGTAAATTATTTTTCATGGCTAAAACTATTTCATGGATTAACTCTCCTGCGGAAATTCCTACTAAAGTTGCACCTAAAATCTTCCCTTTTTTCGTAGTAATAATTTTAGCAAAACCTACTTTAGCAGATTCCGCCCTCGCTCGATCAACTTCGGCAAAATCTTGTTTCAAAATACAAATATTATTACCATATAATTCTATGGCCTCTTCTTCATTTAAGCCAACTTTCGCTAATTCTGGTTCGGTAAATGTAGCCCAAGGTATGACACGATAATCTATTTTTTTGGTAGGGAAAAATAAGGTATTTTGTAATACAACTGTGGCCTCAAAACTCGCTACATGAGTAAATTGATAACCGCCAATCACGTCACCACAAGCATAAATACGATTATTGGTAGTTTGTAATTTTTCATTGACTATAATAGATTCTTTAGAATATTTAACTCCTGCTGCTTCCAAATCAAGAGATTCAATATTGGGTTTACGTCCGATCGCCATTAAAATTTCATCAACTATAATAATTTCATTTTTAGTAAAAATATTTTTTTTACTATTGACTAATTGCACCTTTTCTGGCCTAGTATTTTTAATAAATTTAATGCCTTCTGATTCTAATTGAGTTTGAATGACTAAAGCGGCTTGGGGGTCTTCTTTGGGCAAAATTTGATTTTTACTGGAAATAATGGTCACTTTTACCCCTAATCTAGCTAATGCTTGTCCTAACTCACAACCAATAGGGCCAGCCCCAATTATCCCTATGGATTCAGGTAATTTCCTTACAGAAAAAATTTGTTCATTAGTGAGATAGCCAACTTCTTCTAAACCTTTAATCATAGGAATTGCGGGACGTGAACCTGTTGAAATAACAAAATTACGAGCTTTTAACTGTCTTCCATTTACTTTAAATGTTTGGCGATCGCCAAAACTACCAGAGCCAAAAATAACTTCAACTCCAAGCCCTCTAAATCGTTCAGGGGAATCATAAGGTTCAATTTCTTTAATTACCCTATGAACATAATCATGAACTTTAGCAAAATCAATATTAGTGATATTGGTGTTAATCCCAAAATTAGGAGCATTTTTAACTTGATAAGCAACTCGTGAGGCATGAATTAAAGATTTACTAGGAACACAACCATACCACAAACAATCACCGCCTAATTTATCCTTTTCAATTAAAGCAACCTTTGCCTTTAGTTGGGAAGCCGCACTTGCTACTACTAAACCTCCTGCACCACCACCAATAATAACTAAATCATATATTGTTGACATTTTTTCGATTATCTAATGTTTACTTTATTCTAAAAGCTTTAAAGTATTTTAGTTGATATGGATAATAGTTTGTGGGATTATCTTTATCTTAAGTTCCCCCTTTTTAAGGGGGTTAGGGGGATCAA
>CAZWLZ010000288.1:0-4930 GCA_964634505.1 uncultured bacterium
ATTAGTGAACCTTTAGAGGTAATGCAATCAGTTTTTAATTGGTTAGAAATTCCTTTTAATCATTTCGATTCCCAAACTCTCAAAATTCAAAATCAACCTTGTAATATCTACAATAATTTTAAATATCCTCATCATTTACAATCTTTGATTAAATCTTCTCCTAGTCATCATATCCCGCCTCATTTCAATACCATTATTAAACAAAATTTTACTTGGTATTATAAAACTTTTTATCCCGGATTACTTTAAGAATAAAGGATTTTAATCAAGATAAATAAATGATTGATTGATTGATTGGTAAATATTATTTATCACGCCAAATAGGTTGATAACTTTGAATAGCTTGTAAATAGTTTGCTCTTTCAAAAGCACTTTCATCAGGGCAATTTTGTTGACTCATACTGCCTCGCATTTGTTCAATTGAAATATATTCATTTTCTTCCATCCAATGTTTTATTTCTGTTTCAATTTTGGTTAAATATTCAATACCATGACGCAATAAGGCACTGACAATCATGGTTACATTCGCTCCTACCATCATCATTTTAATTACGTCTTGCCCATGGGTAATGCCACTGGTAGCAGCAAAATCCGTCTGAATACGTCCGTAAAGAATAGCAATCCAACGTAAGGGTAAACGCATGGCTTGAGGGGTACTTAATAATACATTAGGGGTAACTTCTAATTCCTTTAAATCTATATCTGGTTGATAAAAACGATTAAATAAAACTAACCCATCTGCACCTGCTTCTACAAATTGTTTAGCCATATTTGCCATATTACTAAAATAAGGACTAATTTTTAAGGCTAAAGGTATATTGACATCAGCTTTAACTGCTTTAAGTATCTCAATATAATTTTGTTCTATTTCGGTGGAAGTTTGATCAAAATTGGTGGGTACGTTATATATATTAAGCTCTATGGCATCTGCCCCAGCTTGTTCGATTTGTTTGGCATAATGCACCCAACCGCCTAAATCATAGCCATTTAAGGAGGCAATAATGGGTATATTGGTAGCTTTTTTTGCTTTTTGAATATGGTTTAAATATTCTTGCGCCCCTAGATGGAAAATTTCTGTTTCGGGAAAATAAGTTAAGGCTTCGGCAAAACTTTCTGTACCATAGTTTAAATGATGTTCTAATTCTAGTTTTTCTCGCTGTAATTGTTCTTCAAAAAATGAGTGTAAGACAATGGCTGCACCTCCTGCATCTTCGATTTTTTTAATATTATCTATTTTTTCTGTTAAGGGCGCACACGCACCTATGACTAAGGGTGATTTGAGTTTCAAGCCTAGATAAGTTGTAGTTAAATCCATAGTTTATTAGTTTTTTTAAATTTTTTTAAATTTTTTTATTTTGTTTGGCGATCGCCAAAATAGCTTTTTTATTGTTCAAATCATATCACTAAATAACTAACCTTAGGCAAAAAGGAGTTAGGTTTTATAGTATTAAGAAATAAAAAATAGCTTAATTTTTTGTGCCAATTGGTAAGTAGAGATGACAAAAATAATTAACATGAATTACAACTAAAAAAAATAACTTATTAAAAGTCAAAATAGAAAAATAAGTATGAAAAAATAACAGAATTTAATCTTTTTAAAAACCATAAATATTTAATTAAAAATTCCTTATTCTTTAATTTGGCAGATAGAAAACTAGGCAGTAGATAGATTATCTTGATTAAAACCAGCAAGATATTGTAAATAATCTTCTACATCTAAATATAATTCAAAGGCTTCTTCTAGCAAAAATTTCCAAAAATGATGACTAATTTTAAGTTTTTTCCACTTAGGAGGTTTGATTGTTTCACCATTAAAAATTTTAATTTCTTGAATAGTTGCCCAAATTTTAACTGCGGTAATTTCTTCCCAGTGATTTTGATATTTTTCTAAGATTTTTTGCCAATAAAAAACTATTTCTTCTGTATTATATTTACTCAATTCTCGACACTGACTTTCATTAGTAGGAATATGGGCAAAACCGTTATGAATTAACACAATACCCACTCTAGCCGCACTAATAATACGATTACCTTGCCATACACATAAATTTAATTCTTGTTTACAAAAGTCAGCAAAATTTTGATACTTTTTAGGACTTTTTAAATAGAGTTTTTTATATTTTATTTCCCACAAAATACAACCGTTAATTAGATAACTATGTTGATGAAAACTAAATTGATTTTTGAGACTTTGACAGTTAGAATCGTATTCTTTATTACTAAAACTGCATACAATTTGATAAATTTCAGTAAAATTAATATCAGGTTTTAATGCACCATTGTCCGCATAATTGTATAGACAATCATAAGGACTTACAAGAAATTTCATGTTATATTATTATATTATTAGTAATTATTAATTATTTTTTTTTAGTAATAACTAAATTTTGTTGTTTTAGATTTAGCGTAGGAGTTTATAAAAATTCCTCCGCTTTTTTTATTTGGTCACAAAAAAAGACTAATTTTAGTCTCGTTTCGTATTTCAATTATTTTTTTTGTAGTATTTATTACTACTATTTTTTTAAATTTTTTCAAAAAAAGAATAAGGGATTTCTATAATAACAGAGAAAAAATATTATGCAAATAATTTTTTTTGATTACTTAATGTAACTTTTTAGTTTCTTTGGCGATCGCCACTTGAATTTATCATAAAAAATAAAGTCTGTAGGGGCAATCCCCCTGTGGTTGCCCAATCCCCCTGTGGTTGCCCCATGCCTTTGGGTTACGCACGGGGGCGTACCCCTACAATATTTGATTGGCGATCGCCATTAATATTATTGTGGGATGGGCTTCCTAGCCCGTCCCTTTTTGATATAGATAACAGCCAGGATGCCTGTGCCACAAAAATTAATTATCTTTGCATTACAAAAAATAAATTTTTTTGCTAATAGCTTAAACCCTTTAAAACTGGTTAAGATTTAATACTTGATTTAGCTTTAGCTAAATTTAGCTATTAGCCGCGAACTTTAGTTCAAGGCTTTAAAACGGTTAACAATCCAAACTAAAACCAACCACCACCACAACCCCTACATACTCATATCCTGCTTAATCGCACTAATAAATTCCTGCATCTTTTGATAACCAGCTTCATTCCCTTGCTGACGAAATAAGTCTGCGGCATTTTCTGCATCGACAAGGGCTTTTTGAAACTCTCCTTGTAAAGCGTAAGCAACACCCCGAAGGCTGTAAGCATGACCAAAGTTCTTATCAATGTTAATAGCTTCGGTAAAATAGGAGATAGCCTTTTCGTATTCGTTTAACTCAAAATGGACAACACCCAGATCAAAGTAAGCCTGAGCATCTTTAGGATCAGAGGTTTGGGCTAAATCCTTTTTAATCAAACTAATTAATTGCTGTGCTTTTTGATAACCAGCCTGATTCCCCTGCTGACGAAATAATTCTGCGGCTTTCTCCGCATTAGCAAGAGCTTTTTGAAATTCTCTTTGTATAAAAAAATAGATAGCTCCCCGATTGTGGTAAGCCATAGCATAGTTATTATCAATATTAATAGCTTGGGTGAAATCGTTGATCGCCTTTTCGTATTCTTCTAACTCATCATAGAAAACGCCACGATTGTAGTAAGCCTTAGTATAGTTATTATCAATATTAATAGCTTGGGTGAAATCGGCGATCGCCTTTTGGTATTTTTTTAACTTAGCATAAACATTTCCCCGATTGTTGTAAGCCTGAGCAAATTTATCATCAATTTTAATCGCTTGGTTATAATCATCGATCGCCTTTTGGTATTCTTCTAACTCATCATAGACATTTCCCCGATTATTATAAGCCTCAGTATAGTTAGGATCAATTTTAATAGCTTCGGTATAATAGTCGATCGCCTTTTGGTATTTTTTTAACTCATAATAGAGATTTCCCTGACTGTGGTGAAAACTGGCACGAGGGGCTAATTCAATGGCTTTTTCGATGGCAGTTAAGGCTTCGGGGTAACTTTTTAATTCATATAAAATCACATATTTCTGATTATAAAGATTAGGATTTTTATCATCAAGACTAATAGCCTTATCAATAGCACTTAAAGCTAAATCTAAGTCCTTCAAATAAAAATAAACTAAGCTTTGCATTCCCCAACCAGCGACAAAATCAAATTTAGCTTGGGTGACTTGTTGTAAAGCAGTTATGGCTTCTTGATCTTTCTTACTAAAACATAACGCTAAACCTTTACCATAGTAAGCTAAATGGATAAAGTCTGGTTTTTGTTTAATTGCCTCATCAAAAGCAGTTATTGCTTCCTCATAACGCCTTAAACGTAATAGTTGATTGCCTCTATACATCCAACCTTCAGCAGTGGTTTTCTCGCTACCAAACTTAAACCCTAAAATTGTTTCACCAAGAATTTTTAGGTCATTTTCTGATAAAGGTTGAGGCTTTTCTGTGCTTACTTGTTGAGGTTTCACTCCTAAACGATCAGTCATACCTAAAAAAGTGCTAATGGGAATGCCTAAACTATTACCAATTAACTCATCATTGTTATCTCTTCCCGATTCTTTTCCATTCTCATCTCGTTTAACGCTAGATTCACCTCTACCATGAATACCAATAACTCTACCTTCTATATCTAATACCGCACCGCCACTCATACCTCCTGAAGTCATACTGGTATAAACTAACTCATAACCTCCCGTTAAAGATGCTTCAATATAATCTGAATCTCTTACGTCAAGTGATGCTACTTGTTTAGGAAAAATAAAACCAAAAGTAAAACGCCAAGGAGAATTATTTTCGCTGAAGTTAGGAAAACCAGCCACTAAGCTGAAGTTATTCGTGTTCACTGGATAATTAGCTAGGGTAGCGATGCCGTAGTTTTCTTTGCTTTTAAACTGAACTACTGCTAAATCAACTCCTTCTTCTGCTTTGATTTTGGTATTATCCACCTCATAAACCTTACCATCGGGAGCAGTAATTTTATATT